>NZ_JBEYHA010000047.1:0-42691 GCF_040635075.1 Nocardiopsis sp. NPDC007018 | reverse complement strand
GTCCCCTGCGCCAGATCCGCGACGAACGCGTTCGCGGTGGCGAGGACGTGGGCGTCCTCGGTCTCGTCGCCGGGTGCCCCGTAGCCGTCCCTCTCCCGGGCCCCACGGCATTCGGGGCGGTCCGCTCCTCAGGCGTCCTCCAGTCGGTGCCGGGGCTGGTGCTGGGCGGCCGTGACCGGCTCGGAACGGGCGGCGCCGGGGCGGGGCCGGTCCTCGTCCTCGTCGTCGTGGAGGCCCTCGAAGTACTCCTCCCTGGTGGGGCCGTCCTCGTCGTCGCGGACCCAGCGGGCGCCCACGAACACCGGGGTGGCCAGGACCAGGGCCAGGGGCACGAACACGCCCAGGGGCAGCAGGGTCAGGGCGCCCTCCACACCGGGCAGGACCGGCAGGCGCTCCAACAGGTGCGCACGCAGCAGCGCGGTGGCGGTCGCCCCGGCCAGGACCAGGGAGGCCGCGAAGGGCAGCAGGGGGGTCAGGCGCGGCGGGACCGCGACCAGGGCCACCAGCAGGCCCACGCCCACCAGCCCGGCCAGGGCCACCGGGCCGGTGCCCTGAAGGGCGCTGGCCTGGACGGCGTGCAGGCCCCGCAGGTGGGCGAAGGCCCAGCCGGTCAGCAAGAGTAGAACCGGACCCAGGATCAGGCCCGACAGGAAGCCGACGAAGTGTCGCACGGGGGTGCTCCTCTCAGGGGTTGCGCAGCACCCTAGCGACAAAAACGAAGTTCAGCACCATAACCACCAAGATGGGCATCTCGGACATCCCGGGGGAGGGGGCACCCCCAGCCCCACCCACGCCCCCCGCACAACGGCGCGGCGCCGCCCCCCACCAGGCAAGCGACGCCACACCACTACCGGAACGCACCCGATCAGCGCCCCGCACCGCCACCGCCCTCGTCCACAGGCCCCCGCACCCTCGAACCCGACCCCCGCCGGGCACCGGCACCCGCCACCCGATCCAACTCCTCGGGCGTCGCCCGACCCTCCACACCCAACACCAGACGGCTGGGTGCCGTCGCACCGAACACACGACGCACCTCATAGGCCACCACCGCCACCACCACGGCCGCCACCGACGCCCACAACGCCTGACGGTGCTCCTGAAGAGTCGCCATCGCCAAGAAGATCGCCACCAAACCCACCAACGTCGCCCACGTCACATAGGGAAAACCCCACATCCGCAACGTCAACCGCTCCGGCGCACGACGACGCACCCGCGCCCCCACCACCAACTGCGAAGCACAGATCGTCAGGAACAACACCAACAGGATCGCGCCGATCGACGCCACCAGGAACGCGAACACACGACCCGGGAACAGGAAGTCCGCGACCACCGCCGCGTACCCCACCACCGTGCCCAACAGGATCGCCCGCACCGGCACCCCGCGACGGTTGACGCCCTTGAGCACCCGCGGAGCGTCACCCTGGCGCGTCAGCATGAACAACATCCGCGACGACGTGTACATCGCCGCGTTGAGCACGCTCAACACCGCGATCAGCACCACGATCTCCATAATGAGCGCCGCGCCCGGAATCCCCACCGTCTCCATGACCACCACGAACGGGCTGCGGTCCAGATCCGTGGAATTCCACGGCACGACCATCACCACCACCAGGATCGAAGCCACGTAGAACAACCCGATACGCCACAACACGTTCGTGATCGCCGAGGCCACCCCCCGCTCCGGCTCCGCACTCTCCCCAGCGGCGATCGTGATGATCTCCACCCCGCCGAACGCGAACAGCACCACCACCGTGGCACCCAGCACCGCCACCCAACCATTGGGAGCGAACCCGCCCAGATCCCACAGGTGCGCGAACGTCGCCCCTTGCGAACCACTCCACAAACCCAACGCGTACAACCCGCCCACCAGCAAAAACGCCACGATCGTGGCCACCTTCACCAGCGAGAACAACGACTCGGTCTCCGCGAACACCCGCACCGAGACCAGGTTGGCCACCGTCATCGTGAGCAACACGGCCAACGCCAACGCCCACGGCGGCACACCCTCCACCCACTGGCCCAGGATCGCCGCACCGGCCACCGACTCCGCGGCCACCAACACCGCGTACATCCACCAGTACACCCAGCCGATCGCGAACCCCGCCCGCGGCCCGAACGCCAACCGGGCGTAGTCGGAGAAGGAACCCCCGGCCGGAACCGACACCACCATCTCACCCAGGGCCCGCAACGTCAGGAACACCAGCGCCCCCGCCAACGCGTAGGACACCACCGCCGCCGGACCCGCCGTCTGGATCACCGCACCGGAACCGATGAACAGCCCCGCGCCCACCGACCCGCCGATCGCGATCAACGTCATGTGGCGGCGACGCAACGTGTGCGCCAGCCCCGACTCTTCGTCTTTCCTGGTCGTCTCGGGGGACGACTTCTCACTGCCTGTCACGGCCCCACCCTAGGGCGCGACCACGGCCACCCCCCGCACCGACCCCGCAAAACAACCCATCAACCAACGAAAGTGACACACCCCACGCCCACCACCACCCCAACCGACCCCCGCCAGCACCCGCCACCCACCCCCGAAACCCACGACACACCCACGAAACCACTAACTAAAAGCAACAACACTGTTACTTTCTGCAAGCAAAGGCGGCTGACACCACCCACCCCTGGAGCACCCATGCCCACAACCCCAAACATCGACCTCGACCTCATCACCACCCTCTACACCACCCACCGCGACGACCTCGCCCGCGTCCGCGACCAACAACGCCTCCACCACGCCGACGCCGACCCCGCCATGACCCCCCAACTCGACGACCTCGAAGCCGAAATCACCTACCTCCTCCTACGCCACCACCGCCCCGCCAACGTCGTCGAAATCGGCACCTACTACGGCTGGTCCACCTCCTGGATTCTCTCCGCCCTCCGCGACAACGGCACCGGCCACCTCCACTCCTTCGACATCGTCGACCACGCCACCACCCACGTCCCCCCCGAACTCTCCGACGACCGCTGGACCTTCACCAAAGGCGACGTCCGCGCCAAGATCACCCACATCCCCTCCAGCACCGACTACCTCTTCATCGACGCCGCCCACAACGGCTGGTTCGCCCGCTGGTACATCCACCACCTCCTGCCCACCCTGCCCGCCCACATCCCCGTCAGCGTCCACGACGTCTTCCACCAGCGCTACGCCCTCCCCTTCACCGAAGGCGCCGTCATCCTCAAATGGCTCGCCAACAACACCACCGACTACTTCACCGCCTCAGCCGCCCGCGCACCTCACCACCACCAAGCCCTCAACGACCTCAAAGCCGAACTCGGCCTGGACACACCCGTCCGCGACTCCACCCACAACCCCATGATCTTCTTCCGCCTCCCCGAACGCCCCCGCCCCGGACAAGCCGTCCCCCGCCCACCCCGACCCCGCACCCACCACGACGACCCCACCCATGACCCCACCCACAGCTGAACACCACCCCACCCACAGCACAAAAAGAGGGGGCGGCAGGCCACACGGCCCACCGCCCCCTCACACACCAACACCTCAGCCCCCGTCAGCCTCCAACTCCACAGCCGACCCACCCTCCACACCAGCCCGCGCCTCACGCACCCCCACCACATCAGCGGCATCGGACACCATCCGCGAGAAGATCACCGGCTGATCCAGACTCACCATGTGCCCCGCACGCGGAACATTCACCAAACGCCCCTCGACACACGCGTCGAAGAACGCCTTCTCATGAATCCGGAAATGATCCCGCGACCCGTTCACCAACCACACCGGCCCCCCATACGCCGACAACGCCGACAACGCGTCGATCGTCGCCAACTCATCGATCACCGCCGTCGCCGACTCCACCGCCAAACCACCGTCCACCACCGCGTCCGCAGCACCATCACGCAACGTCAACCGATGAAACCGCTCATTGACCGCCGCACCCTTGTCCGGCAACCGCTCCATCAACACCGCCGGAATCCGATACACCTGCGCCAACGACTGATCCGGCTGCGCCGTACAACTGGCCGCCACCAACCCAGCGACCCGCCCCGGCGCCACACCCGCCGCCGCGATCGACACCATCCCGCCCATACTCAACCCCACCAACAGGGCACGCCCACCCACCGAGTCGATGGCATCCAACAACGTGTCCACCGCCCGCCCCACCGAGAACTCCTCACCCCGACGGGACCCGTGCGCCGGAAGATCAGGAGCCACCACCGTCCGCCCCTGCTCCCGAAGGAACTCCACCTGCGGCCGCCACATACTCGACGACGAACGCAACCCGTGCGCCAACACGATCGGAACACCCATCACCACACCTACCTCCCGGCCCCATAGAACACCGTCACCGGAGCGTGATCCGACCAGCGCTCCTCACGGCTGGGATAACGCTCCACCCGCCCCGACAGTGCCCGACCCGCCAACCCCGGCGTCGCCACCTGATAGTCGATCCGCCACCCCGTGTCATTGTCAAAGGCCCGACCCCGATACGACCACCACGAGTACGGCCCCTCCTGACCCGGATACAACGACCGCACCACATCCACATACCCCGCCTCGTCGAACACCCGAGACAACCACGCACGCTCCTCCGGCAAGAACCCCGAGTTCTTCAGATTCCCCCGCCAGTTCCGCAGATCCGCCTCCGTGTGCGCGATGTTCCAGTCACCACACACCACCAGATCCCGACCCCGCTCCTCCACCCGAGCACGCCGCTCCACCAGATACGGCAGGAACGCCGCCATGAAACGCTCCTTCTCCTCCTGACGCGCCGTCCCCACCTCACCCGAGGGCAGATACAGACTCGCCACGCTCACCGCACCGAAATCAGCCTCCACATACCGACCCGACTCCGCGAACTCGGGCGCACCGAACCCCACCCGCACCTCATCAGGCTCCACCCGCGAATACAGCGCCACCCCCGCACGCCCCTTCGCCAACGCCGGACACAACACCACATGCCACCCCGGGGGAGAGGCCACCCCCTCAGGAAGCTGCCCCGCCTCCGCACGCGTCTCCTGCAAACACACCACGTCCGCCTCCGTGGCCGACAACCACGACCCGAACCCCGGTTCCTTCCTCGCAGCCGCCCGCAACCCGTTGACGTTGACGCTGGACACAACAAAACTCGACTGATTCACGCCCCACAGAGTAGCCACAGCCCACCCCCACACCAGCCCCACACAACACCCTCACCCCACCCCACCCACCTCCTCCCCAGCCAACCGCCGCAACACCCCATACGTACGGTTCGACCCCGCCGCCTCACGCTGCGCCCGTGCCGTCACCTCGATATAGGCCTGCGACGACGTCACCGACGCATGCCCCAACAAGTGCATGATCTCCGTGACCGACGCACCGTCCTCCGCCAACCGCGTCGCGAACGTATGCCGCAACGCGTGCACCAACGTCCCCCGCGCCACCCGATCATTCACCCCCGCATGCCGATAACACTGCCTCACCAGGTACTGCAACCCACCCCGACGCAACCCCTCACCCCGGTTGTCCACCAACAACGGATCACCACCCCGCACCGCCACCCCGAACCGCACCCGCCGCGACTCCAGATACGCCTCCAACAACGCCTCCAACGGCACCTCGATCGGCAACACACGCTCACCGCCCCCCTTGCCCACCACCCGAATCCGCCGCTCGCCCGGCCGCCCACCCAACGACTCCACCCGCAACGACAACATCTCCGCCGACCGCATCCCCGTCAGCAACGCCAACGCCAACACCGCCAGATCCCGCTCCGGCCACGGATCTCGCGCACGCCGCGCCCCCCGCGCCAACGCCTCCAACAACCGCTCCGGAGTGTCCTCACCCATCAACGGCTTGGGACCCGAAGGACGCACCCGCGGCCGAGGCACCGCCGACATCGGATTCCCCGCCACCACCCCCTCCGACACCCAGAACGCGAAGAACCCGTTCCACGTCGACCACGCCCGCAACACACTCGACGCCGCCCGCTCCTCAGCGAACTCCGCGAACCCCTCCCGCAACACCCCCGCCTCCAACTCCACCAACCCCACCCCACCCGGCTCACACCCCAACGCCCGCCCCACACACCCCAACACACCCACCAGATCCCGCCGATACGCCGCCACCGTGTGCGGGGACGGCTTCGCCGCCCGCCGCGCCACCAAATACCGCTCGATCGCCCGCTCCACCGACACACCGTCACCACTCATGCCCCCAGCATTCCCGATCCCGGCCCACACCGGGCCCCCCAACCCACCCCGACCCCCTCACCCCCACGGAGCGGCCAAAGGCCGCAGCCGAAACCGTCGTCAGCGCCCTGCACCCCACCACCGCCATCGCCCGCGCCTCCCTGATCCGCGGCGGCGACTCACCACCGCACTGCGCGGCGCCCGCGACTTCGGGAGACACCCAGTCAGCGACACCGCCAGGGGGAGGTCTTCCACGCCGCCGTTGTGTACGTACGTCCACACGATCGGACGTGCGCGCTCACACCGGGTGCGAGCGGTGACTCCGGGGGAGTGGGGCCCCATCGATCACATCTGACCTGCGAAGACTTAGGCTTTGGCTTCTTGCGGCGGGCAGGCGGGGACTCGGGGACGCGAGCCAGGGGAGTGGCGGAACGGATGTGTACGGCCGTCCAAGGAGTGTGCACCCCGCACCCAGGGGAACAGGTGTTCGACAGTGGATCGCCCCAGCAAGGAGGGCGACTCCCGCCAGCGAGGGCGGGGAAGCCGACACCGAGCACTCTGCAAGTCATCTCGGTCATGTGTCGTCAAACAACCACAAAAGGATGCATAACACCGTTTATGCATGAAACATGGAGAGGTCGCGCCCCAGAAGGGGCCTCGGGTCAGACCCCACCCGCCATGAACAACCGCAGGTCAGCGAGTGAACCACGGACACCCCCGGCCATGCGGGAATCTCCCGCCCGAACACGGACGGGAACACACGGCGTCGGCACACGAAGGCCCCCAAGGGGCCACAACGACAGATCCGGGCGGATTCACCCGAACGGGCCACGACTACAGACCGTGTGACCCGAGGGCTCGCCACTGGCCGGGGATTCGTCCGCAGGGCCCTGAACAGGCCCGAGGCGCCGTTCGTCCACGTCCCGAGAAGCGACGTTGTCCACAGGCGTCGGCTCGGGGGTTGTCAGATCGGGCCGCTGAGGAGCACGCTCGAATGCGGGGGCTCCACGCTCCGCCAGCGGACGCTCACAGCGCCCCCGCATCGACGCTAGCCCGAGAACGCCTGCGCCCGCCAGTACGCACCCAGCTCCCTGTGGACAACAGCCCCACCAAGGGTGACGCGCACGGCGCCCGCAGCGCGGTGCGCCCCGGTTCCTCCACGGTCCCCACGACCAGGCCCTCAACGGCTCCCGGCGGCGCACCTGCGGGCCCCCAGAACCCACCCAAAGCGCGAAAACCCCTTCCCCACCGGCCTTCCCCTATCGCCGATAATGCACATTATGTCAAGTAGAGCGAGTGAAGGGCTCCCCGCCACCACCAACACCCCCGCGTCGCACCAAGAACCAGGAAAATCGCCCTCCCGCACCCGAGCCCCTCGTCACCGCACCCGAACCCACCACCTCCGCCCCTTCCCAGAGAGCGAACCGGCCCACCCCACAACACACACCCGAACACGAAGCGTCCCGACCCACACACGCCACCGCACACCGTCCCCAGACCCCCACGACCGCGGAACACACCCCGACCATCCCGCCCCACACAGCCACTCCCACGCGGACACCCCCTCACCGCACCCGCGCCACCACCTCCTGCGCCTGCTCACCCCCAACACCCCGCACGGACCCCGCCAGCTCCACCATGTCCAACTCCGGCATCTCCATCGTCGGCGTCCCATCCTTCAACCTGGGCACACGCGGACTCAACAACACCACGACCCCCTCCTCAACCTCCACCCACGCCTGCAACGACCGAAACGCACCACCGGTGTTGTCATACACCGTCACCGCACCATGCCGCGCACACCACTCACCCCCCGCCTCCTCACCCGCACACTCCACCCAGCGCGGCAACCCCGACTCCCCTGGCCCCTCCTCCTCCCGCACGATCGTGCGCACCTCCAACGTCAACCCCTTCTCCCCCACCCCACGCGGCTCATAGGAGATCTCCACCGGCGATCGACCACCCCTCACCTCCATCGACACCGGCTCCCACCCCGGCGCCTCCAACACCCCGACCACCACTGCCAACCCCGCGACCTCCCGCGCCAACGCATCGTTCTCCCGCATCTCCTCAGCACGCCGTTGCCCCCACGACACCCCCAACGCCGCAGCACTCAACACCAACACCACCCCCACCGAGACCACCACCCGCAACACACCCGACCGCATCACCCACACCACCGCCGCACCCACCAGCGCCACGACCAGACACCACCCCGCCAACGCCACCGGGTCGGGGGCCACCGCCACCCCCCACCACAACCGCAGCGCCCCCACCACAGCACCAACACCCGCCGACGTCAGCACCACCAACGGCAACTCCCACGACCGCTCCACCGCACCATGGCGCCGCATCCACACACGAAACCCCCACCACGTCCCCCCGACCACCGCAAAACCCGCCAACGCAACCAACGCCACCGCACCGTCATCGGCACCCAGAGCGAACCCGCCCACCACCACCGACGCCGGCAGCAGCAACCCCCACAACGGCGCCAACAGCAGCACACACCCCACACCCGTCCACGGCGGCGCCCCCTCCGACCCGGCACGCTCCGCCACGGCCAGACGGCTCCCGGACTCCTCAACGGGCTCGGACTCAAGAGCGGACTCGGGCTCAGTACTCAACGGCGCTCCTCACAGACACGGTCTCCGGGTCCGATGCCCCGCCCCGCCACCGAGTTCACCCCCCGCCCACGCTCCTACACTCGAACACGAGCCCCGACCCCCACCAGCAACGGCAGAACATGGACGACAGCCAGCACACCCCCGAACACGACCACAGCCAGCAGTACCTGGCCGCCCTGTCACTACGCCGCACACTGACCGCCGCCCACTCCCTCACCCAACACACGCCCCACCCCCACCACCCCGAGCGCACCGACCCACGCCCCCAAGGACTACCCCTCCCCCTCGTCACCCTGGGCCTGGCCGTCTCCCTCGCCGCCACCGCCAGCACCCTGTGGGCCCTCACCCCCTGGCTGCCCTGGTGGGCCCTCATCCTCACCGCACCACTGGCCGCCGCCCCCGCCCTGATCACCGGCACCATCGCCCTGCTCCCCCTCATCGTCTCCACCACCCGCAGACGACAGGGCCACCCCACCGGCCGCGACTGGATCACCCCCACCACCCTGACCCTCCTCGCCTGCGCCTTCCCCCTCCTGTCCCCACTGCCCACCTGGGCCAACGCCCTCATCCTGTGGACGCTGCTGCTCACCGCCACACTCCTGAGCACCTACCGGGCCCTGCCCGCCCTGGGCCGCGACATCGACCTCGACCACGCCCGCGCCACCTGGGACACCCACCCCGACTGAACCACCACCCGGCGCCCACACCACCCGGCCACACCACAGACACCACAGACACCACCACCTCACCCCCCACCCGGCGCACCAAACCTCGCCAGACAGTGCCACAACCGCTTCACCACCCGCGGCTCGAACAACCCCGACCGCGCCGCCCCACCCACCACCCACGGCGTCAACCACCCCCGCACCGCCACCCGCTCACCCGCCTCCACCACCTCCGACCCCCGAAACCCCCGACGCCGACGCAACTCCCCCACCCCCAACCGAAACCCCCCGTGCCACGACACCGCACACCCCAACCGACCCGCCGCCTCCTCCACCCAGGTCCCACGAAAACTCGGATCCAACACCACCTCCACCACGTCCGCGCCCCACCGCACGGGCCCATGCACCTGCGCCTCCACGTACTCGTCCAACACATCCCGCCCACCCCCGGCACGAGCCAACCCCACCAACCCCATCCGCTCCCCCACCCCGAACGCCGACGGCTCGAACGTGCTGTCCGGATAACAGAACGTCGTCCGACCCACCACCGACTCCCCCAACCGGAAGAAACACGACCCGAACCTCGGCGCCGCCCCCACAGCACTCCCCGCCCAGTCCAACGCCCCGTACACCGGCCGCGCACACACCGGCGCCCGGTCATAGGCCCCACCAAACATCCGGCTCTCCCACCGCCACCGGTCACCGCCCTCGAACGCCGTCAACCCGCCGTTACCCACCCCCGTCACGAACTGCGACCGGTACACCCCCTCCGCCGCCATCCGCTCCACCACGGTCGACCGGCCCACCCCACGATCCGGATGAAAGTTCAACGTCACCGACCACCCCCGCTCGAACCCACCACCCCACGACGCCCCACGCACCCACGCCAACGCCCGCCGCGCCGCACGCCCACCCGCCACCGGGTCACACCCCGCACCACACCCACACACACCCGTCACACCCACCACACCTCCAGCAACACCACACACCAGCCTCACCACAAAAAAGGGGGCCCGCCACCCGGCAGACCCCCCACACACGCACCCGCTCACGGCAGACGCAACCACCCCGTACACACCCGCAACCCCGCACCCGATTCCAACCGCTCCACCGCCGCTCGCTCCAACCGCGTCCGCCGCGGCGCCGCCCCCACATCCACCCGCGGCATCCCGAACACGAACCGGAACACATCCCCCTCACCCGGCGAACCCCCACCCACCAACGTGAACCGCCGCTGGAACCGCACGATGTTCGACCCCTCCCCCAACACCTCACCCCACCACGGGTCCAACAACCACGACGTACACGTCGCCACCACCGGATCGATCCCCAACTGCTCCCGAGCGAACGGCCCCGCCAACGCCAACGCCTCATCCACCGACGCCGGGTCCAACCCACCCGACGGAATGTGCAACCTCAACACGGGATCTCCCGGAGCCAACCCCTCACCCCAACCAGCCGCCTCCTCGGCCGAATACCAGCTCACCACCCCCTGATCCCCCAACACCGCGGGCTCCAACTGCAAACCCCCCACCCAGAACAACCGCCCGCGGAACTGCGCCGCCACCCACGCCGCCGTCTCCACACTCAACCGACCGAACAACCACCGCGACCGCGCCACCTGCACACCCACGTCAGCCAACGACGCCACCGTCACCGAACGGTCCACACCCCGCTCCGCACCCCGCCGCAACTGCTCCGGCACCATCGCCACGAACGCCCACAACGCCGCCACCCGCACCCGCGCGTCCTCAGCCCCCACCAACGTCGGCCACGGCCGCCACACCCCCACCGGCAGATCCGCGTCAGCCCACAACCGCCGGTACATACACCCCACCAGGTGCCACAACTCCTCCGGCCACACACCCCCCGGCCCCTCCGACCCCGGCCACAACCCCTCCACCTCCACACGGTCGTCCTCCGCAAGGACGAACATGTCCAACACCCCACCCGCCTCCGCCAACGAAGGCACCCTCAACCCCACCCCCGGTTCCGGCAACCCCTCACACGCCGCCAACCACTCACGCACACCCTCGTCGAGCCCGAACCGATCCACCACACGCGCACTGTCCATGCGCACATCCTGACGCCCCACCCCACCCCAAGGGAAGAACAACACCACCCCCAAACACCGCAAAACACCCCTACCCCCCACCCGCACAACCCACCCGATGAGACCAGACCCACACCACCACACCCAGGGGGCATAGAGTTGTGACCACCCACCAAGCACCACACCCACCGAAGACGAGGAACACCACCGATGTCCGACCCAGCGCAACTCCTGCGCGACTGGATCGCCACCTACGACACCCCCACCACGTCGGTGGCCCACCTCCTCTGCGACCGCCACGACCCCCACACCACCGCCACCACCGAAATCGGCCCCACTCTCGAACCCACCACCCTCACCTACGGCCAACTCCGAGAACGCTCCCAATCCCTCGCCACCGGCCTCACCCACCTCGGCATCCAACCCGGCGACCGCATCGCCACCCTCATCCCCAAGGGCATCGACCTCACCATCACCGCCCTCGCCACCTGGCGCATCGGCGCCGTCCTCGTCCCCCTCCTCTCCTCCTTCGCCCCCTCCGCCATCACCCAACGCCTCACCGACTCCCACACCCGCCTCGTCATCTGCGCCGACGAATACCGCACCAAACTCGACCCCACCCCCCACACACCCACCCACCCCACCTGGACCATCGCCACCACCGGAAACCAACCCCTCCGCAACGGCGACCACACCCTCACCACCCTCAGCAACCACCCCCCACACACCACCCCCCACACCACCACCGGCAACGGCGACATCGCCACCGTCTACGTCTCCAACCTCATCGGCCCACCCCGCGGCGTCCGCGTCCCCGCCCGCGCCCTCTCGGCCATGCACGCCTACCACCACTACGGCCTCGGCGTCCACGACGACGACGTCTACTGGAACACCGCCGACCCCGGCTCCGCCTACGGCCTCTACCACGGCCTCATCTCCCCCCTCCTCGCCGGACACAACTCCCTCGCCCTCCGCGCCGGCTTCTTCGACCCCGAACTCACCCTCGACGTCCTCGGCCTCTACCAGGTCACCAACTTCGCCTCCGACCCCACCACCTACCGCACCCTCCGCGCCGCCACCAAAACCCTCCCCCCCGAGATCGTCGTCCAACGCCTCGCCAGCGCCGGAGAACCCCTCTCCCCCGACGTCATCGACTGGGCCACCGACCTCTTCGGCGTCCCCATCCGCGACCACTACGGCCAAACCGAACTCGGCTGGTGCGCCGGACTGCCCAACGGCGACCACCCCACCCCCGCCACCACCACACCCCCCGGAGCCATCGGCCCCGCCCTCCCCGGCTGGAACATCCAAGTCCTCGAAGCCCTCACCGACGAACCCGCACCCCTGGGCGCCTACGGCCGCATCGCCATCGACCGCGCCCACAGCCCCCTCGACTGGTTCCACGGCTACCTCGGCTACGAGAACACCATCGACATCCGCCACACACCAGACGGCGCCTACCACCTCACCGGCGACACCGGCATCATGGACCGCCAAGGCAACCTGCACTTCTCCACCCGCGACAACGGCGCCATCATCACCCGCAGCTACCGCATCGGCCCCACCGAAGTCGAAGCCGTCCTCAACACCCACCCCGCCGTCGAAGAGAGCGGCGTCTACGCCATCCCCGACGACCTCGCCGGACACCTCGTCGGCGCCCGCGTCGTCCTCACCCAGGGACACACCGGCACACCAGAACTCGCCGAAGAACTCCGCGCATGGGTCCGCACCCGCTTCGCCCCCCACGCCGCACCCCACACCATCGACTTCACCGACGAACTCCCCCGCACCGCCTCCGGAAAGATGCGCCGCGCCCGCCTACGATGACCCCGCTCACCTGGGCCGACTGCGACCCCCAACGCCACCCCGCCCCCACCACACCCGACGAACTCCACGACCTGGAGCACACCCTCACCCGACTCATCACCACCCACCACGGCACCCCCGCCTTCCACCACACCATCACCCACCACCTCACCCACCACTACGGCCCCTGGGCCCGAACCTGGTCCACCCACCACACCCCCACCCCCGACACCTGGTGCTGCACACCCCACTCCGTCGACCCCGAACACCCCCGCACCACCGCGACCCTCATCACCGACAACCTCCGACGCCAACGCGCCTGGTACGAACACCTCGCCACCGTCTTCACCGAACTCACCCCACCCCCACACCAGACCGCCGCCCAACACACCCGCCACCTCCACCAGGCCACCACCCGCCTCATCAACCTCGCCGTCACCCACACCGACGCCATGGACGCCTGGTACCTCGAACTCCACCACCTCCTCGCCCTCTACCTCACCCACCAGGGACACACCCACCCCGACCTCCACGAACAGATCGAGACCCTCCTCGAGGACCGCTTCGACAGCTGGACCGGCCCCGACCCCACCACGACCACCACCGTCGCCACCGACATCGCCCACGCCTTCACACCACGATGACCAGCGACGCGCTCACCACCTGGCTCCACACCCGCCACCACACCGACTGGACCCACACCCTCACCACACCCCCCACCGCCCCCTTCACCCCCACACGCGACGGCTTCACCCACTGGTGCCACACCACCGTCCACCCCCGCGACCCACAACGCGCCCGACGCCTCCTGGCCGCCCACCAACTGACCACCCGCGACGCCCGACGCGGAGCCCCCCTCACCCCCCGCCTCACCGCCCACTGGCAACAGCGCGTCCTGGGCACACCCGACCCACCCCCGCTCCGCACCCACCCCGCACACGCCAAGAACGGCGCCGAACGCTACGGCCTGCGCCCGAACACGTGGACCACCTACGCCCGCGCGCTCGCCCAGAGCCGACAGCCCCACGTCCCCCTCCCGGCCCGCGCGGCACGCGCCTACCTCGACGTGGCCTTCTTCCACCCCTTCGAGGACGGCAACGCCCGCGCCGCCCTGCTCACCCTCGTCTTCGTCCTGGCACGCGAGGGCAGGGGGCTCGACCAGGTCGGTCCCCTGCAACTCCCCCGCCACGCCGACGACCCCGCGGGCGCACAGGACCTGATCCGGCTCGTCGACACGCTCGTGCGGTGCGCGGCCCTGCGGGCCCGCTCGTGAACGGTCGGGCGGCGCCCGTACCGTTGCCCAGGGGCGGACCGCGGCGGTGGGGCCGCGACCTCGTGGCGGTGTCGGCCTCGCGGGCCCGTGGGCGAGTCAGTCCGCCAGTTGGGCCGTGTCGCGCACCAGGTCGTCGAGCCGGGCCGCCAGGGCCATGTCCCGCTCGGTGAGGCCGCCCTCGTCGTGGGTGCTCAACGCCAGCCGTACGGTGGCGTACCGGATGTCGATGTCGGGATGGTGCCCCGCCTGTTCGGCGGCCTGTGCCACCTCGTTCACCAGTGACACCGCCTCCAGGAAGCCGACCAGTCGCACCGTGCGGTGGATGAGGCCGCCCTCGGCGTCCCACTCCCAGTCCTCCAGGTGTTCGAGCCCGTCACGGATCTCGTCGTCGTTCAGGCGCGCCATGGATTCCCCCTCGTTCGTCGGACGCTCCGTTGTGGTCCCCTACCCGGTGCGGGGTGAAGCGCATCCATCCGTGTCGTAGTGGAACCCTGACGGAGGGTGCCGGTTTCGGTGCCAATCCGGGATTGGCCGGAACCGGCCGCCCCAGCGGGGTCATGATGTCCGCTTCGAACGGAGCCCGTCGGTGGTCGGTGCGGCGTGAGCCGCTCCATTGTGTGATGAGGTCGTTTCTTGAAAGGACGCCGGACCTTTACGACGTAGATTCATAAAGCTTCTCTCTCGGTACTCCGTGAGACACCCCCGATCCCCACCGTGACATCCGCATCCGGCCACCCCCGAAACCTTGCAAATCCCCCTCCAGAGCGGTTCACTCTGGGAAACCACGCCCCCGCTCCCCCACCCGCGCCCCCACCGGCCAAGCGCGCCCCTCCCCCCGGAAGCGAGCCCATGCCCCACCAGAAGCGCTCCTCGCTTCGTGCCCGCATGATCAGCCTGGTGCTCCTGCCCAGCACCGCCCTCCTGGTCCTGTGGGCGGTGCTGAGTACCGTCCTGGCCACCGACATCCGCGACCTGAACGCCACCACGGCCTTCATCGACGAGGTCGGCGAACCCGTCGTGGACGTCATCACCCACCTCCAGCGGGAGCGGCGCACCACCATGGCCGCCAGCCACCGGCCCACCCGTGGCGCCCTCGAACGCCTCGACACCGCCCGTACCGCCACCGACGACGCCGTCCTCACCCTCGAACGAGCGCTGGCCCCCTACGACCGGGACGACCTCTCCGCCGAGGTCCACGCCCTCCGGAGCCAGCTGAACATGCTGCCCCGCCACCGCACCGAGGAGGTCGACGGCCTCTCCCCCGACGACGACGCCCTGGAGGCGGCGGCCGAGCCCTACGACCGCATGATCGAGTCGGGGCTGGAGATCTGGGACGCCCAGGTGGACCGCACCGACGTCGCCCTCTCCCCCCGCCTGCGCTCCCTCGCCTCCCTGCTGCGCTCCCGGGAGTACCTCAGCCAGCAGGACGCCGTCCTGGCCCACTCCATGGCCACCAACACCTTCACCGCCGGGGCCCACACCCGGTTCGCCTCCGCCGCGGGCGCGCAGCGCCACACCTGGGCCCGGGTGGAACCCGCCAGCAGCGCCCAGGGCGGCCAGGACCACCACGAACTCAGCGGGTCCAGCCAGCAGAGGTCGGTATACCGCCTCCAGGAGATGGTCATCGGCAACCCCGGCGGCCCCGGAGCCCGCATCCCCGTCAACGCCCGCAGCTGGAGCGAGGCCACCGGTGCCCTGGACGAACGCCTGCGCGCCATGGAGCGCGCCCGTATGGCACAGATCGTCGACCTGGGCCACACCCACTCACGCGACCTGCTCCTGAGCGTGCTCCTGGTCAGCGTCGTCGCCCTGGTGGTCGCCCTGGCGTCGGTGGTGGTGGCGGTGACCGGCTCCCAGAAGCTGGGTCGGCGCCTCCAGGACCTGCGCACGCACACCCTGCACCACGCCCGGTTCCGGCTGCCCCAGCTGACCGCGCGGCTGCGCGCCGGCGAGAGTGTGGACGTGGACGCCGAGGCTCCCCCGCCCACGGGTTCGCCCCGGGACGAGCTGGGGCAGGTGGCGGAGGCGTTCGACGACGCCCAGAGGGCCGCGGTGGTGGCCGCCGTGGAAGAGGCCCAGGTGCGGGCGGGGGTGCGCAACGTGTTCCGCAACATCACGCGGCGCACGCAGTCGCTGGTGCACCGGCAGTTGTCGCTGCTGGACCGTCTGGAACGGACCGAGACCGATCCTCAGGTGTTGGAGTCGCTGTTTCGGATCGACCACTTCAGCACGCAGATGCGGCGCAACGCGGAGAACCTGATGCTGCTCAGCGGCGACCGTCCCTCGCGGGTCGGGGGCGCGTGCGTGGGGTTGCACGAGGCGGTACGGGCGGCGGCCAGCGAGATCGAGGACTACGCCCGGGTGCGGGTCCTGGCCCTGCCGCAGGTGACGTTGCCCGCCGAGGCCGGTTCCGACCTGGTGCGGCTGTTGGCGGAGCTGGTGGAGAACGCGGCGTCGTTCTCGCCGCCGGGGACGGAGGTGACCGTGCGCGGTCGCACGCTGGAGGGCGGTGGCTGCCTGGTCGAGGTCGAGGACGAGGGTCTGGGGATGACCTCCGACCAGGTGGAGTGGGCCAACGCGTTGCTGTCCGAACCTCCGGGGTTCGACCTGGCGCGTATGCGTGAGGACTCCCAGCTGGGGTTGTTCGTGGTGGGCACGATCGCGGAACGGCACGGGTTCGGGGTGGAGCTGAGGGCCAGTCCCTACCGGGGGACGCGGGCGCTGGTGCGCGTCCCGGAGGGGCTGGTGGAGCGCAGGGGCGTGACCGGGCCGCTGCGCCGTGAGGACCTGTTGGGTCCCGAGGCGGCGGCCGGGAGGGGCCCGGTGGAGGGTTCCGCCCCCGTGACGGCGGTGGCCCGGGGAGTGGACACGGGTGGCGTCCCCGGGGGTGCTGGTGAGGGGCCCGGGACGGAGCGGGTGGAGGCCCTGCCGGGCGGACCGTCGGCCTCTTCGGCGTCGGGTCGGACCTACATGGGGTTGCCGGTACGTCGTCGCCGGGGGTCGGACGCTGCCCCGGAGCCGGGTGTGGCCGGGGCCGGTGCGCCCGCGGGTGAGGAGGCCGGGGAGCCCACCGGCGGGCAGCGTTCCCTGTCGGAGATCAGGTCCATGATGAGCGCCTTCCAGGCCGGTACCGTGCGCGGTCGCGCGGACGCCGCCGGTTCCGGAGAGGTTGGGGGCGCGCCCGATCGGGCGGCGCGTCCGGGTGAGAGCACGAAAGGGTGATGTCGGTGTCCGCTGGTATGACGGCTGAGGAGCGCGGCGGTGTGGACGGGGAGTCCGCCGGACAGCGTCTGGACTGGTTGATGGGTGACCTGGTGGAGCGGGTGGCGGGGGCGCGTCAGGCGTTGCTGTCGTCGGCGGACGGGTTGCTCCTGTCGGGTTCGGCGGGTGTGGGGCGCGAGGAGGGTGAGAGGCTGGCGGCCATCGCGTCGGGGTTCGCGAGTCTGGCCCGGGGCGCGCGGGCGCAGGTGGGCGCGGCGGAGGTGCGCCAGTGCGTGGTGGAGATGGACAACGTGTTCTTCTTCGTGTTGCCCGCCGGGCGGGGTGCGCAGTTGGCCTTGGTGGCCGACTCCACGTGCGACATGGGGCAGGCCGCCTTCGAGGTGCACCGCCTGGTGCGCCAGGTCGGTCCCTACCTGTCGGCTCTGCCACGGAGGCGGGGAGGGCGGGGATGAGGCCGGTGCCTGCGGAGGAGGGGTGGTCGGCGGAGTCGAGTCTGATTCGCCCGTACTCGTTGACGGGGGGTCGTACGCGTCCGTCTCGGACGGACTTCTCGATGACTTCGCAGGTGGTGGCGGTGTCTGCGCAGGAGCGGTGGGAGGTGGACCCGGAGTTGGAGCTGATCCTGGCGGTGTGCGCGCGCCCGGTGTCGGTGGCGGAGGTGGCCGCGCGGTCGGGGTTCGCGTTGGGGGTGTTGCGGGTGCTGTTGGCCGACCTGTTGGATCAGGGTCTGGTGGTGGTGCACACCTCCGACTGGGAGAGGCAGAGGCCTGACGCGCGCACGTTGCGGTCCGTTCTGGACCGTATCCGGGAGTTGTGAGGTGTTGATGGAGGGCTCGGAGGCCCAGGGTGGTCCCGTTCCGGACACGTTGAAGATCGTGGTCGCGGGTGGTTTCGGGGCGGGCAAGACGACGCTGGTCTCGGCGTTGAGTGAGGTGGAGTCGTTGCACACGGAGGAGGTGATGACCTCCGAGAGCGTGGGCGTGGACGATCTGGACGGTGTGGAGGGCAAGACCACGACGACGGTGGCGCTGGACTTCGGTCGGATCACGCTGGACGAGTCGACGGTGGTGTACCTGTTCGGTACTCCGGGGCAGCGGCGGTTCTCGTTCATGTGGGAGGAGCTGGCGCAGGGCGCGTTGGGAGCGGTGGTGCTGGCGGACACGCGCCGGTTGGCGGACTCCTTCGACGCGATCGACTTCTTCGAGTCGCGCGGGGTGCCGTTCGTGGTGGCGGTGAACTGTTTCGACGGTCAGCGCACGCACCGTGCGGAGGACGTGCGGGTGGCGTTGGACGTGGTGGAGGGGGTTCCGGTGTTGTTGTGCGATGCCCGTGATCGTGAGTCGGTCAAGGAGGTCGTGGTGGAGTTGGTGTCGTTGGTGTTGCGTCTGGAGTTGTCGGGGGCCTAGCCGGGGTGGGCGGGTGCGGGCCGAAAGCCCGTCGGGTTCCAGTGAAACCTTCCACGCCCCGGTTGAGGGTTTTGGAGTTGCACCCCCGGGGATGGAATCAAGAAGCCTCTATTGCCTGGAATGTCCGTTCAGGGGGTTCAGGAGGCGCCGGAGTGCCTCCAGGTGGGCGGCGACCGGCCCCAGCGTGAGCCACCCCGTCTGGGCCCCGGCGTCCTCCGCCTCGGCCGGTGCGAGCCCGACCAGCGCCCGGCGCGCAGCGCCGTGGTCGTCCAGGGCCACGGCGGCACGCGCCACCAGCGCCCACCGGGCCTCCAGGAGCAGGTCGCGGGGCGGCTCCGGAACGCGTGCCAGCGCCCGGGCCGCCTCGTCCGGCCGCCCCCGGGCGAGCAGCACGTGCGGCCGGGCCCAGGGCTCGTGCGGACCGTGGTCCGCGGGTTCCGTGGGCGCGGGCAACCCGCGCCGCAGTCGCAGACACAGCAGGGCCAGGGGCTCCAACCCCCGCGTGAGCCCGGGCATACCCGACCCCTCCGCGCGCCCGATCGCGTCGCGCAGAGCGGCCCGGGCGGTGTCGAAGGGGACGCGGTCGTCGGCGGCCGCCCGCAGGGCCCGGTAGCCGTCGACGAAGACCGAGGTCAGCGGGCTCTCGAACCGCTCCCCCAGCTGACGCGCGGCCTCCGCGTGGTGGTCGGCCCCCGCCAGGTCCGCCAGCGCCGCCCTGGACTGCACCCGGACCAGGTGGCCCAGGATACGGAAGGTGGCCAGGTCGTGCCGGGAGGCCAGGGCGATGAGCTCCTCTCCGAGGGCGTCGCGTTCGGGCGCCAGCCCACTGCGCTGGAAGGTCTGCATGTAGCGGGCGTTGAGGGCGAAGGCCAGCAGGGTGGGGTCGCCGAGGCCGCGTGCGAGCCGCTCGGCCTCGGCGGCGGCCTCGGGGCCGCGCGGCCCCCGGGTGCCGCGCGACTCCATAGCGACCGTGGCCGACAGCCGGGCACGGGCGCCCTCGTGGCCGGAGACGGGCAGCGCGGCCAGGGTGCGCTCGGCCGCCGCCACCACCCGAGCCGACCGCTCGGGGTCATCCACCCGGGTCCAGTTGGCGGGAACGTCGTAGGCGCCGATCACGCGGGCGGTCAGGACCGGGTCGCCCAGCTCCTCGGCCGCCTCCACCGCGGCCAGGCGTTGCGCCCGGGAGGCCTGGAGACCCTCGGGACCGGTGACGGCGAGGTCGCGCAGGAGGCCGACGGTGGAGGCGAGCCGCAGCCGCGCGCCGGGAGCGACGGAGCGACGGTAGGTGTCGGCGGCGCGGTTCCACAGCTCGTCGCCGGGAGCCGGTGAGGCCGAGTCGCGGCGCACCTCGTCTGTGGGAGCGGCGTCCCCGCGCGGTCCGCGCTCCCCCGCGTGGTCGGGGTCCACGGGGTGGACCCACCGCCGCGCGCCGAAGGGGCGGGGGTCGGCGTCCCAGGGCAGCACGGTCCGACGCACCTCGTCGGCGTCCAGGTGGTCGGCCTGGCGCAGGACGTCGTGTTCGAGCTGGCGCAGTGCGGGCCCCGGGTCCGCGCCCAACTGCTCGACGAACAGGGCCCGGGCCCTCCTGAGCACCGCCAGGGCGTCCCCCTGGCGTCCGGTCCGGTACAGGGCCAGCGCCAGCAGCCGCCAGGCCTCCTCACGCCAGGGGTGCTCGGTCACGTGGGCGTCCAGGTCGGGGATGGCCTGGTCCGCCCGCCCCAGGTCCAACCGGGCGCGGGCCAGCTGTTCCAGTGCGCCCAGGCGCAGTTCCGCCAGGCGGGCGCGCTCGGCACGGGCCCAGGCCGCCTCCGGGAAGTCGGCGTAGGCGGGGCCGCGCCAGGGCGCCAGAGCGCTGTGGAGGCCGGGCAGGGCCCGCTCGGGCGGCAGGTCGGCCGCTCGGCGCAGGGCCCGTTCGAACTCCCAGGAGTCGACGGTGTCGGGGGCGGCCTCCAGGGCGTAACCGGGCCCACGGGTGGTGAGCAGCGCCGCCGGGGCGCGCGGCGGCCGGTCCGGTTCCAGGGTGCGGCGCAGCGCGGCGACGAAGGTGCGGACGGCACCGGTGGCCCCGCCGGGCGGGGAGCCGTCCCACAGGTCGTCGACGAGCAGGTCGACGGGGACCACCCGCCGACGGGCGACGATCAGGCGGGCCAGGACGGCGCGGTGGCGGGGTCCGCGCAGGGCGAGCTCGGTCCCGGCCCCGTCCCACGCGGTGACCGGCCCCAGTACTCCGAAACGGACCCGCAACGGCGGCCCCCTCCCCCCTGTCGGACGCGTTCTTCGTGGTCAACGTACCTCCTGGTCCCCGGTGGGCCGACTCGTCCTGCCGCGCGCCCCGGCCCGCGCGGGCGTCACGCCCCCGGGACCCGAGCGGGCGCCCCGCAGGCGTCGCGGGGCGCGCTCATCCGTTGCTCATCGGGGGCCGCGAGTCTGGAGTCAACCAACAAGGAAGAGGCGAACACATGGCTCCGGTCATCGAGGGTTTCGAGTACGTGCGGGTGCCGGTGGCGCCCGGGGTGTCGCTCAACGCGGCGGTCGGGGGTTCGGGGCCCGCCCTGGTGCTCCTGCACGGGTTCCCGCAGACCCACCTGATGTGGCGGCACGTGGCCGCCGACCTCGCCGCCGACCACACGGTCATCTGTCCCGACCTGCGCGGCTACGGGGCCAGTGACAAACCCGGGGCGACCGGCCCCGAGGTGTACGCCAAACGCACCATGGGCGCGGACGTGGTGGAGCTGGCCCGGGTGCTGGGCCACGAACGGTTCGCGCTGGCGGGCCACGACCGGGGGGCGCTGGTGGCGATCCGCGCCGGACTCGACCACCCCGACGCCGTCACTCACCTGGCCAGCCTGGACGTGCTGCCGACCCCGGACATGTGGGAGGCCCTGCACGGGGTGCGGGGCGCGGTCGGCTACCACCTGTACCTGATGGCCCAGCCGCCCGGGCTGCCCGAGCGGATGATCGCCGCGTGCGCGGAGGAGTTCTTCGGGTCCTTCCTCGACGCCTGGTCGGCGGACCCCTCGGCGATCCCGCCCGAGGTGCGCCGGGCCTACCTGGAGGCCAGTGCGGGGGCGGTGGACTCGATCGTGGCCGACTACCGGGCCTCGGCCGGCGTCGACCTCGAACACGACGAGGCCGACCGGGCCGCCGGGCGCCGTCTGGAGATGCCCGTGACGGTGCTCCAGCAGGACTGGGGGGCGGCCCTGGGGTACGACGCCGCCGCGCTGTGGGGGGCCTGGGCGAGCGACCTGCGGCACGCCACCGTGGACAGCGGGCACTTCATGGCCGAGCAGGACCCGGCCGGGGTGGTGGCGGAGCTGCGCGGGCTGCTGGAGCGCTGAACGGGAACGCCCCGCCCCGGCCCGCACAGTCGACCGGCCGGGCCGGGGCCCCGCTCATCCCCGTTCGCGGGCCCGGCCCCTGCGGTCGACCGGAACGATCATCGGAGTGTGCGTCTCGGGGTCCGGGATGATCCGCACCGGCAGCCCGAACACCTTCTCCACCAGGTCGGCGGTGACCACCGTGGCGGGGTCGCCCTCGGCGACGATCGCGCCGTCCTTCATGACGATCAGGTGTGTGGCGTAGCGGCAGGCGTGGTTGAGGTCGTGCAGGACCGCCACCAGGGTGTGCCCCCGCTCCGCGTGCAGGTCGGCACACAGGTCGAGCATGTCCATCTGGTGGGCGATGTCCAGGTACGTGGTCGGCTCGTCGAGCAGGAGCAGCGGTGTCTGCTGGGCCAGGACCATGGCCAGCCACACCCGTTGGCGCTGACCGCCGGAGAGCTCGTCCACCGACCGGTCGGCGAGCGCCTCCACCCCGGTGGCTGCCATCGCCTCGGTGACCACCGCCTCGTCCTGGGCCGACCACTGCCGCAGGAAGCTCTGGTGCGGGAACCGGCCCCGGGCCACCAGGTCGGCCACGCCGATCCCGTCCGGGGCGATCGAGGACTGCGGAAGCAGGCCCAGGCGGCGCGCCACCTCCTTGGCCGGATAGGAGCCGATCACCTGCCCGTCCAGGAGCACGTTGCCCTGGGCGGGCCTGAGCGTGCGCGACAGGGCGCGCAGCAGAGTGGACTTGCCGCACGCGTTGGGTCCCACGATGACCGTGAAGGAGTGGTCGGGGATGCGCACGGCCAGGTCGCGGGAGATGACGCGCTGGTCGTAGGACAGGGTGAGGTCCCGTCCCGAGAGGCGGGTGCTGGCGTCGTCGGTCATCGTTCTCTTTCGGGTGGGGCTCTGCGGTGGCTGCTCGGTTCGCGACACGGTGCGCGGGCGGGTCAGGCCCGGCCTCCGCGCCACTCCGTGTAGAGGAGCCAGATGAGGTAGGTGCCGCCGATGACGGCGGTGACGACCCCCACCGGCAGTTGTGTGGGGGCCATCAGGCGTAGGGCGACCAGGTCGGCCACCGACAGCAGGGCGGCGCCCATGAGCGCCGAGCCGACCAGGGTGGTGCCTCCGGTACGGGCCAGGCGCCGGGCCAGCTGGGGCGCGGCCAGGGCCACGAACCCGATCGGGCCCGCCACGGCGATGGCGGCCCCGGTCAGGGCGCTGGCCGCGGCCAGGGCGATGATCTGCGTGGACCGGGCGTCCACGCCCAGTCCGCGTGCGGTGTCCTCACCCAGTTCGAGGAAGCGCAGGCGCTGACCGACGGCGAGGATGACGGGGGCCAGCACGGCCAGGCCGATCCACACGGCGGCCGTCTCCGACCACCCCCGCCCGTTGAGGCTGCCGATCATCCAGATCTGCGCGCCCAGGGCGTCGGTGAGGTCGGCGCGGGTCATGAGGTAGTCGCGGACCGAGGAGAGCATGGCGCTCACACCGATCCCGACCAGGACCAGCCGGTATCCCTGGACCCCGTTCTTCATGGCCAGCAGGTACACCACCGCCGCGGTGACCAGACCGCCCGTGATGGCGCCGAGGGAGACCACGAGGCGGCCGGCGCCCAGCAGGAGGATGGCGGCGACGGCGCCGGTGGCCGCGCCGGAGGTGAACCCGATGATGTCGGGACTGCCAAGTGCGTTGCGGGACAGGCTCTGGAAGACGGCTCCGGCGATCCCGAGCGCGGCACCCACGCCGATGGCGGTCAGGGCCCGGGGAAGCCGCACTCCCTGGACGAAGAACACGTCGAGGCGTTCGCCGTACCCGAGCAGGGCGCCCGGCACGGCCGGGAGCGGGATCTCGTAGTCGCCGACCGCGACGGACACCACCAGGGCCGCCAGGGTGACGGCGACCAGGGCCAGGCCGACCAGGAGGGTGCGCGGGCGTACCAGCAGCGAGACCCGGCCGCCCGGGGTCCGCCAGGCGCGCGCGCCGCGCGGGGTCAGGCGCGCGGGCGCGTCGGCGGGCGGCGGGGGTGTGAGGGTGTCGCTCACAGCTGGGCCATCCTTCTGCTGCGGACCAGGGCGATGAACAGGGGCGCCCCGACGAGTGCGGTGATGATGCCGACCTCCAGTTCGGAGCCGGGGAGGATGACGCGGCCCACGGTGTCGGCGGCGGTGAGCAGGATCGCTCCGAGGACGGCCGCGTAGGGCAGTAGCCAGCGTTGGTCGGGGCCGGTGACCACCCGCGCGGCGTGCGGGATGATCAGGCCCACGAACCAGATGGGTCCGGCGGCGGCGGTGGCGGCGCCGCACAGCAGGATGACCCCCACGGCGGTCCCGGCGCGGATGAGGGGGATGCGGGCGCCCAGGGTGGCGGCCAGGTCGTCGCCGAGCGCCATGGCGTTGAGGGAGGGTCCCAGGGCCAGGGTGACGAGGATTCCCGCGACGAGGAAGGGCGCGATCTGGAGGAAGAGGTCCAGGTCCCGTCCGGTGAGGGAGCCGACCTGCCAGAACCGGATGCGGTCGAAGACGAAGTCGTTGAGGACGATGACACCGTAGATGAGCCCTTGGAGGACGGCGGCCAGGGCGGTTCCGGCCAGGGCCAGTCGTACGGGGGTGGCGCTGGAGCGGCCGCGTGAGCCCAGGGCGTAGACGGCGACGGCGGCGACGGCGGCGCCGAGGAAGGCGGGCCAGACCAGGGCGGAGCCGCTGGCGCCGAAGAGGAAGACGGCCACGACCACGGCCGCCGCGGCCCCGGAGTTGACGCCGAGGATGCCGGGTTCGGCGAGGGGGTTGCGGGTGAGGGCCTGCATGAGGGCTCCGGCCAGGCCGAGGGCGGCACCGACGAAGATCCCGATGACGGTGCGGGGGACGCGCAGGGTGCGGATGACGTCGTGGTCGTAGGAGCCGTCGTAGGCGGTCAGGGCGGCCCACACGTCGGTGGCGGGGATGGGTTTGGCACCGACGGTGATGCTCAGGAGTGCGCACACGGCGAGGACGCCCATGGCGATGATGAGGCCGATGGGGCGCACGATGCGTCTGGTGAGGGTGGGGCGTGTTGGCGCGGGCGCGCGCAGGGCCACGGGTCCCCCGTTCGTCTGGCTGGGCGGTTGATGGGTGTGTTGTGGTGGGGCTCGCCCGTGACGGGACCGGCGGAGCGTCGCGGGGCCGACCCGAATCAGCCGAAACCCACCCGGACAGGTTAGCCTTACCTACATCCTGTTCGCACGGAAGGGTCCCCCAGATGTTCGATCTCACCCGCGTGCCGCGCTCCCTGGGCGTGTTCGCCCTGGCCGGGGCCCTGGCGCTGACGTCCTGCTCCCCCGAGGGCACGGGCTCCGACCCGGGCGCGGGAGGCCCCACCCGGGTGGTCGAGGGGGCCAACGGGGCCGTGGAGATCCCCGCTTCCCCGGAGCGGATCGCCGTCCTGTGGCGTCCCACACTGGCCGCGCTGACCCAGCTGGGACACACGCCGGTCGCGACCATGGGCTCCCCCGGCGATCCCGACCACGGGCTGGCTCCCTTCCTGCCCGAGGGCGTGGACGGCGCCGGTCTCACCCTGGTCACCAGCTCGCCCGTCGAGGACGACGTCAACGTCGAGGAGCTGGCCACCGCGGCTCCCGACCTCATCATCGGGGTGAGCACGCCCAACGGAGGCCAGGCCGAACTGCTGGACACCTTGGAGGCGATCGCCCCCACGGTACTGCTGGAGTGGGAGGGTACCGGTTCCTGGCGCGGTCACCTGGAGGAGGTCGCGCGGGTCCTGGACGCCGAGGACCGGGCACGCGAGGCCGTGGCCGCCTACGACGCCGCCGTCGAGGACGCCCGCGCCGACCTCGCCGGGGCCGGGGTGGACCCGGCCGGGACCGAGCTGTCCCTGGTGCGGTTGCAGAGTGGGACCGAGATCCGGTTGGAGACTCCGGAGTCGTTCCCTGGGCAGGTCGTGGCCGACCTCGGGTTCGCGCGGCCCGAGGGGCAGCTCGCGGGCGAGGGCGGTACCGACTTCGTCCCGCGCGGTTACGAGAACCTGGACCAGGCCGACGGGGACGTCGTGTTCGTCATGGCCGGGTCCGGGTACCCGGACGCACCGGAGACCTTCTCCGACGGGCTCTGGGGTTCCCTGGACGCGGTCGCCGACGGGCGGATCTACCGGGTGGACCACGACTTCTGGGGATCGGCCAACCACCACGGCGCCCACCGGATCATCGGGGACGTCACCGCCGCGCTCACCGGGGAGGCGGAACCGGCCGTGTGAGGGCTCGGCGGCGGGCCCGAGCGGACCGGTCTCAGGCGAAAACGTCCCAGCCCATGCGGGCGAGCAGTGCCAGCACCACGACCAGCAGCACCGCGCGGACGAACCCCGCCCCGCGTCGGAGGGCCATGCGCGCGCCGACCTGGGCCCCCAGGATGGTGCACACGGCCAGTCCGAGTCCGAGGAGCCAGTCCACGTGCCCGCCGAGGGCGAAGACCACCAGGGCGCCGATGTTCGTGCACACGTTGACGATCTTCGCCGAGGCCGAGGCCTGGAGGAAGTCCATGCCGAGCACGGCGGTGAAGGCGATGATCAGGAACACGCCCGTGCCGGGGCCGATGACGCCGTCGTAGAAGCTCACGCCGAGCCCGGCCAGCGCCAGGACCGCCAGGACGCGGTTGCGGGTGCGCAGCGCGGGGTCGGCAGAGGTTCCCATCGCGGGACGGAACACCACCATGAGGGCGACTCCGGCCAGGACCACCATGATCACCGGTTTGAGCACGTCGGCGGTGAGGGCGGTGGCCAGGGCTGCGCCCAGCCCGGAGCCGAGGAGGGCGAGCCCGGCCGTGGGGACGACGACGCGGCGGTCGATGCGCACCTTGCGGGCATAGGCGATGGCGGCCGAGGTGGTGCCGAACACGGCGCCGAGCTTGTTGGTGCCCAGGAGCGTGGCCAGGGGTGTGGTGGGGGCCGCGACCATCAGGGCGGGAAGGAGGAGCAGGCCCCCTCCCCCGACGACGGCGTCGATCCAGCCCGCGGCGACGGCGGCGAGCAGCAGCAGCGCGAGGACCTCGGGGTCCATCACCGGAGCCGTGTGGTGTGCGAGGGGATCATGGGGTGTCTTTCCGTGACGGTGAACGGGGCGCGAGCCAATGTAGCGACCGTTGTGTACCGCTTCGTCACGGGACCGGGGCAGTGATCCCCTTACATCTGGCGAGGTGGGTGAGGGTGTGGGTCGTGGCGAAGGAGGAATCGGGAGGCCTTTACGACGTAGATTCACTGCCGGGCCAAGAGAGGCGGTGACACCCGGGGCCAGGGGGTGTCACCGCCTCTCGACGAGGGCCCGAGGGACGGACCCCCGCGTCCGGGGCCCGGCTCAGAACTCCGCGCGGGAGAACCAGTCCTGGGCACCGGCCAGCACCTCGGGGGTCAGCTGGTGTCCTCCCGGGTGCTCGTGGACCACGACGTCAGCGCCACGCTCCCCCAGCTGGGAGGCGAGCAGGCGCGCCTGGCCGACGGGGGTGATCGGGTCGGCCGCGCCGTTGCCCAGGAACACCCGCGTGCCCGAGAGGTCCACCGGAGCGGGCTCGCGCCCCTGGAGCGGGGCTCCGCCCGCGAACAGGGCCGCGCCCACGAACAGTCCGGGATTGAGCAGCAACAGGCCCGCGCCCGTGTTGGCCCCGTTCGAGAAGCCGCTCACGACGATCCGCTCCGGGTCGAGGTCGTAGGCGGCGGTCGCGGCCTCGACGAACCCGGCCAGCTCCGCGGTGCGCTCGATGAGGTCCTCGACGTCGAAGACCCCCTCGCGCAGCCTCCGGAACCAGCGGTTCATGCCGTTCTCGTCGACCTTGCCGCGCGGGGACAACAGTGCCGACCCCGGAGCCAGGGCACGGCCCAGGGGCAGCAGGTCGCGCTCGTCCGCGCCCGTCCCGTGCAGCAGGAGAAGCGCCGGGGTGTCCGGGACGGTGGCCGGCTCGAAGACGTGGACGAAGTCCTCCACCGAGGTCGCGGGCGGGGTCACCGGTCGACCTCCACGCGCGGCAGGCGGGCGGCGATCCGCTCGTGGTCGGGTTCCAGCCAGGGCGGCAGCCGCAGCGAACGGCCCAGCTCCAACAGCGGTTCGTCGTAGTCGAACCCCGGGCCGTCGGTGGCGATCTCCAACAGGACCCCGCCGGGTTCACGGAAGTAGATCGAGGTGAAGTACGTACGGTCGCGGATCTCGGTCACCCCCACGCCGTCGTCCTCCAACCGCTGGCGCCAGGCCTCCTGCACGGGAGTGTCCGGGGCCCGGTAGGCCACGTGGTGCACCGTTCCGGCGGCGACCACGCCGCGCTCCGCGCGGGGATCGGCCAGCACGTCGACGATGGTGCCGACCCCGTCACCGGTGTCGTTGGTCCGGAACCGCATCCGGTTCCCGTCCTCGCTGTGCAGGTGGAAGCCGAGCTGGTCACCGAGCATCAGGGCGGTGGCGTCCGCGTCGTGCTCGGTGAGGGTCACGGCGCGGATGCCCCGGATCGCGTGCTCGACGGGAACCGCTCCCCCGTCCCAGGGGTCGGTGTCGTGGTGGTCGGCGCTGGCGGCCAGCTCGATCACCAGCCCGTCGGGGTCGCGCAGGGTCAGCACGTCCTCCTCGCCGCGTTCGGCGGGGCGGGAGGCGGGCACGTCCAGAGCGGCCAGGTGCTCGGCCCACCAGCCCAGGGAACCCTCGGGGACGGAGAAGGTCGTGGTGGTGGCCTGCCCCGCTCCGATCGTGCCCCGGGGCGCGTCGGGCCAGGGGAAGAAGGTCATGATGGTGCCGGGGTTGCCCGCGCGGTCGCCGTAGTAGAAGTGGTAGGTCTGCGGGGCGTCGAAGTTGACCGTCCGCTTCACCATGCGCATACCCAGCGCGTTCAGGTAGAAGTCGGCGTTGGCCTGGGGGGCGCTCGCGATCGCGGTCACGTGGTGGATACCCGAGGGACGCACGTCCATGTCCTTCACCCTTCCTCGTCCGGCCGAACAAGTTGAATCTTAAACTATCTGCCGACCGCTGTCTCCCCTACCTCCCCGGCGAAGAAGGACCCGCCGCCCAAGGCGGCGCAAAGAAAGGGCGCACGATCCCGGAGGGGCCCCGGCGTACCGGCCCCGGACGGTCCGCCGACGGTGGGGCACTCCCGCCCAACACACGGATGTGGCGCATACCGTGACGTTCCTCGGCCGCCCTTCCCCGGCCCCGTGGTCCACGGTTACGGTGTCCCCATGAGCACGAGCGACCCCACCCGCATCCTCCCCTCAGGGATCTGCCGCCGCGGCCATCACGAGTGGCGCCACGACCCGCCGGGTGGGCAGCGCCTGGTGTGCGCGCGCTGCAAGTCCATGAGCATGAACAACTTCGCCACCGCGTGCCGCGCCGACTGCGCGGACTGCGGCCGAACGGCGGTGCGCGAGGTCGGCGCTCAGTAGTTCCGGGACCGGATGGCCACGCAGTTCGAGCACTGCTCGGTCCCGCTGTTGGGCCCCGGGACCCACTGGTGGTCGCACGTCGGCATGGCTCCTCCTCGGTTCGCGGCGCGACCTACCCCCTTTCGGGCGTTCGACGCGCCCCGCGTCAGTAGGCCGCGATGACCATCGTCTCGCGCAGCACCGGGCCCGAGACCAGCCGGTCGCACACCGTACGCCAGCCGGACCCCCGGTCGACCGGGACGTGGCCCTCCGGCGGGCGGAACCCGCCGTCGAGCATCCGGTCCAGCTCGGAGGCGGTGAACCCGGCGAACTCCCGGATGCGCAGGATCGGCATCGCGTACCCGGTGCGGTTCCTGCCCTTGGCCAGGTAGTCGAGCACGGGCGCCCCGTCGCCCGGGTGCTCCCGCTCCGCGAGCCGCGCGATCTCCTGCGGCGAGCCCTCGACCGCCCGGCCCAGGTCGATCACCGCGCACAGGCGGCTCTCGGGGGCGGCGAGGTAGACGAACCACTGGGTGGGGGCGCCGGTGACGTAGCGGCGCCGGTACTCGTGCGACTTCTGGCCGTTCCACATCCGCTGGTACCACTGGTCGTCCAGACTCATCACCACCGGCACGGGGGTGAGCTCGGGAAGTCCGAACAACGACTCGTGGTTCATCGGCTACCTCGTGATCGCGGGAACAGGTGGGGCCACAGTAGCCACTCGGCTTCACGGCCCGCAGGCGCTTGGCCAAGTTCACACCCGTCGGGGCCGGCCGCGCCCCCTCGGCTCACTCCTCCCGGCGGGGCGTCCCACCCAACGGGCCGTTTACCTCCTAGGACGACCGCCCTCCTGGAACAATCCCCGTTGGAGGTCCGTCATCGCTCCGCCCAGGAGCCCGTCGACCGAAGGGAGCACACGTGAGCACGGTGTGGGAGCGCTGTCTGTGCGTTGTCGGTTTCGTCGCCGCGGCGGCCGCGGCCGTCCTGGTTCCGATCATGAGATTCGATTTCCGGAGCCAGGGGGAGGCCGGGGTCGAGGACGTGAGCATCGGCAGACTGATCGAGGCCGCGACGCACACCCCCCAGGGCTGGGGCTACGCCACTCCGGGGACCGGCCTCTCCTTCTTCGTCCTGTTCGCGCTGTTCGCCGCGGCCTGGTCGGCGGGGGTGCGCAGCTTCGCGTGGGCCGCCGGGTGGGGGCTGGTGGCCCTCGCGACCACGGTGTTCGTCGGCTACGGCACACCCGCCACGTTGGAAGGACGCATGCGGGAGTTCCGCGGCCCTGACGCGCCCCTGGACATCCCGCCGCACCTGTTTCCGGAGTTCGGGGTCCTTGCGGGTCACCTGTGGACGGTCGCCGCGGTGATGGCCCTGCCCGTGGCCCTGTGCGTCTGGCGGCACCTGGCGACGAGGAGCACGGACCCCTCTCCGGAGGACCTCGGTGGAGGGCAGGTGCGGGCGGGTGGGGCATGATGCCCGGGTCAGGCACCCGTCGTACAGGAGATCACCTTGGGACAGAACGCGTACTTCGTTCGGGCGGGCACCGACCGCTACCTGCCCACCGAACACGTCAGCGGCGCCTGGAACACCGCCGAACAGCACTTCAGCCCCCTGGGCGGTCTGGTGACCCACGTCATCGAGGCCCACTCCGAGGAGAGGGGCCTGCTGCTGTCGTGGATCTCCTTCGACATCCTGGGCCGGCTTCCCATGACGGAGTGCCGCACCGAGGTGGAGGTCCTGCGGCCCGGGCGCACCATCGAGCTCGTGGAGGCCCGTGTGTACGCCGGGGAGCGCGCACTGGTGCGGGCGCGGGCCTGGCTGCTGATGCCCGGGGACACCCGGGCGGTGGCGGGGGGCGCCACCGAACCGCTCCCCTCGCCGGAGGGGCTCGCGACCCGGACGATGGGTGACCTGTGGCCGGGCGGCTACATCGCCTCGCTGGACGTACGACCGGTCGGGGCACCCGAACGGGGCCGGGGCACCGCCTGGCTGACCACGGACGTGGCGCTGGTCGAGGGCGAGCGGGCGGGACCGGTGGCGTCCTACCTCGCCCTGGTGGACACGGCCAACGGCGTCGCCGTGCGCCAGTCCCCCACCGAGTGGATGTTCCCGAACGTGGATCTCACGGTGCACCTGCACCGGCGTCCGCGGGGCCCGTGGGTGGGCCTGGACACCCGGGTGGTGTTCGGGCCCACGGGCCTGGGGCTGACCAGCACGGTGCTGCACGACCGGCTGGGCGAGGTCGGGACGGCCGAGCAGTGCCTCACGGTGCGGCCGTTGGGGTGAGTCCCCGGTTCGGGTGGCCTGACCTGGTCCGGCGCGCGGCTCAGGCGGGGGCGGGCAGGCGGCGCAGGCGCAGGGCGATCAGCCCCGCGAGCACGGTCAGGGTGAGGGCCAGGGCCACGGTGCCGTTCCACCCGACCGCGTCGTAGACGACGCCGCCGAGCCAGCCGAAGAGGCTGGCTCCCAGGTAGTAGGCGAGGGTGTAGACGGCGGCGGCCTGGGCCCGGCCGCCGACCGCGTGCGAGCCCACCCAGGCGGAGGCCGTGGCGTGGGCGCAGAAGAACGCGAAGGTCAGCAGGAGCAGCGCCACCAGCAGGAGCAGGACCGTGGTGGTGAACAGCCCGCCCAGGCCGACGAGGAGGAGCAGTGTGGCGGTGGTGAGGACCCCGTACCGCCCCCAGCGCTGGGTGGCCGACCCCGCCAGCGCCGATCCGACCATGCCCGCCGTGTAGGAGAGGAACAGCAGGGAGGCGACCGCCTGGGAGAGGCCGAAGGGCGGGTCGGTGAGGCGGAAGCCGAGGACGTTGTAGACGGCCATGAACGCGCCCATGAGCAGGAGGGCCTGGGCGTACATGGGCACGAGCCCTCGAGTGGTCAGGGCGGCTCTGAGCCGCCCGCGGGGACGCTCGCCCCGCCCCGCGGGACGCGTGCGCCCGGTGGGCTTCTGGCGGGGCAGGACCAGGACGAACACCAGGAGGGCGGCCAACCCGAGGAGGGTGTTGGCGGCGACCCCCCACTGCCAGCCGCCGTGTTCGGCGGCGAATCCGGCGAGGAGGCGTCCGCCCATGCCGCCGAGCGGGTTACCGGCGATGTAGAGGCCGGTGGCCTTGGCGGCGTCGCGGGGGTGGATCTCCTCGGCGAGGTAGGCCACGGCGGCGGCGGAGACCCCGCCGAGGGCGGCGCCCTGGAGGGTGCGCAGGAGCAGGAGGGCCCACAGGTCGGTGGAGAAGGGGACGGCGGCGCCCAGGAGCGTGGCCAGCAGCAGGGACAGCGCGATGACGCGGGCGCGGCCGACGCGGTCGGAGACACCGCTCCAGACCAGGGTGAACCCGGCCAGGCCGCCGGTGGACAGGGAGACGGCCAGGGCCGCCTGGCCTGCGGAGGTGCCGAAGCCGGAGGCGATGGCGGGCAGGATCGGCTGGACCGACCACAGTTGGGCGAAGGTGGCCACGGCTGCCGCCACCAGGGCGATGACCGTGCGCCGGTAGGCGGCCGTGCCCGCGCGGGGGCGCGGGTCCAGATGGGTGGGGGAACTACTGGTCACGGTCATGGCTCAACGCTAGGAAGCCCGCTTTCATACGTCCAATGCATGATTTCACGTTGTTGCATACTGATACGTATGAATGACCCGGATGTGGAGGCGTTGACCCGGTCGTTGGCGCCCCGGCTGCGGATGATCCAGGCCGTCGCCCGGACCGAGCACGTCACCCAGGCGGCCGAGGCGTTGAACATGCCCCAACCCACGCTGAGCAGGGCTTTGGCCCGCTTGCAGGAGGAGCTGGGGATGGCGTTGGTGGAGCGCACCGGGCGGGGTGTGCGGCTGACCCGGGCCGGTCGGCTGCTGCTGCCCCACGTGGAGCGCGCGCTGGACGACCTGCGCCAGGGGGTGGCCGAACTCACGGGCGCGGAGGAGGGCCGGGTGGCGCTGACCTTCCTGCCCACGTTGGGGGTGGAGGTAGTGCCGGTGCTGCTGCGGGGGTTTCGGGCCGAGCACCCGGGGGTGCGGTTCGCCCTCACCCAGGAGGCGTGGGCGGAGTCGCTGCGCCGGGTGGCCTCGGGCGGGGCGGATCTGGCGCTGACCTCGCCGCTCCCCTCGGGGCCGGGGCTGGTCTCCGCGGTGCTGCACACCCAGTCGTTGCGGTTGGTGGTGCCGGAGAGCCACGGTCTGGCGGGCGCGGGGCCGGTGTCGCTGGCCGAGGTGCGCGACGAGTTCATCCTGCTCAAGCCGGGGCGCGGGGTGCGGCACCTGACGGACCGTCTCGGCGACCGGGCGGGGTTCACGCCCCGGGTGGCCTTCGAGGCCGACGACATCGCGACGGCGCGGGGGCTGGTGGCGGCGGGGCTGGGGGTGTCCGTGCTCCCCGCCCGCCCCAGGGGCGCCCTCGGTGGAACGGTGGAACTGGCGATCAGCGACGGCGCCGCCGAGCGGCCGGTGGGCGTGGTCTGGCCGGAGGAGGGGTCGGGAGGCGGTTACGTGCCCCCGGCGGTGGCGTTGTTCCGTGACTACGTGCGCCGGGTGGGGCCGAGGGTGATCCCGGACCTCACGGGGTGAGGGCTCGGCGTCCTCAGATCGTGCCGTGCCCGCGCCGTGGGTGGGTCCGGGCCGGGTCTTGGCCGCCCCGGGCCGAAGCGGGTCCCCCGGTGGGGAAAACCCGTTGTGGGGAGGGCGTGGCGGCACCAGTATGGGCGCCATGAACGCACACCGCGACACCTCACCGAACCGTCCGGTCGCACTGGTGACGGGGGTGGGCCGCACCGTGGGGATCGGGGCGGCCGTCGCACGGCGCCTGGCCGGCTCGGGCTGGGACGTGGCCCGCACCCAGTGGACGCCCTACGACGACCGGATGCCCTGGGGCGTGGAGGACGGTGCCGCGGACGCGGTGGGCGCCGAACTGACGGCTCGCGGCGCCGCCACGGTCGCGATCGAGGCCGACCTGGCCGACCCCGAGGCGCCCGCGCGGGTCCTCGACGAGGTCGAACGAAGGCTGGGACCGGTACGGGCCCTGGTCATGTGCCACTGCGAGTCGGTGGACTCGGGGCTGCTGGACACCACCGTGGAGAGCTTCGACCGTCACTTCGCCGTGAACGCCCGTGCCTCCTGGCTGCTGGTCCGCGAGTTCGGGCGGCGCTTCCAGGGTGAGCACGGAAGCGGTCGGATCATCGCCCTGACCAGCGACCACGTGGTGGGCAACCTGCCCTATGGGGCGAGCAAGGGCGCCCTGGACCGGATCGTGCTGGCCTCCGCGCGCGAGCTCGCCGACAGGGGCGTGACCGCGAACGTCGTCAACCCGGGTCCGGTGGACACCGGATGGATGCCCGACCAGGTGCGCGAGGAGTGCGCCGCGCACACGCCGCTGGGGAGGCTGGGCACCCCGGGCGACACCGCGCACCTGGTCGACTTCCTGTGTTCGGCGCAGGGCGGCTGGGTCAACGGCCAGCTCCTGCGCAGCGACGGCGGGATCTCCTCCTAGAAGGGGTAGCGGGCGGGGTCGGCCTGCATGGTGATCCACTGGGTCTCGGTGAAGGCCTCCAGGTTGGCGCGGGTGCCGCCGAAGCGCGAGCCGGTCCCGGAGGACCCGACCCCGCCGAAGGGCGCCACGGCCTCGTCGTCCACGGTCTGGTCGTTGATGTGCACGATCCCGGTGGGGATGCGGTCGGCGATCTCCATGCCGCGCATCGGGTTGGTGGTGACCACCCCCAGGGACAGCCCGTACTCGGTGGAGTTGGCCAGGTCCACCAGTTCGTCGACGGTGGAGAAGCGCACCACCGGGGCGACCGGGCCGAACACCTCGTCGGCGTAGGCGGGGGTGTCCGGGCGTACCCGGTCCAGGACGGTGGGCCGGTAGAACAGGTCCTCGTAGGTGCCGCCCGCCCGCAGCCGGGCTCCGGCCTCGACGCTGCTGGTGACCAGGTGGTGGATCTTGTCGCGCTGGGCGGCGTCGATGATCGGCCCCAGGGCGGCGCCGTCCTCCTCCGTGCTGCCCACCGCCAGGGCGTCCGCCTTGGCGGCGAGGCGCTCCACGTAGGCGTCGGCGATCGACTCGTGCACCAGGTGGCGGCCGGTGGTCATGCAGATCTGGCCCTGGTGCAGGAAGGAGCCCCAGGCGCCGATGGAGGCGGCGTGCTCCACGTCGGCGTCCTCCAGGACGACCAGCGGCGAGTTGCCGCCCAGCTCCAGGTGGGCGCGCTTGAGGTGGCGGGCGGCGGCCTCCCCCACCCGGCGTCCGGCGGGGGTGGAGCCGGTGAAGGAGATGACGCGCACGTGCGGGTCGGCCACCAGCGCCTCGCCCGCCTCGACGCCGCCGGGCAACACCTGGAACACGCCCTCGGGGACGCCCGCCAGGCGGAAGACCTCGGCCAGGACGGCTCCACCGCACACGGCGGTGCGGGGGTCGGGCTTGAGGATGACGGCGTTGCCCAGCGCCAGTGCGGGGGCGACCGAGCGGATGCCCAGGATGAGGGGGACGTTGAAGGGGGCGATGACGCCGACCACGCCCGCCGGGACCTGTCGGGAGAAGCTGAGGCGGGGCTTGCCGGTGCGCAGGATCTCCCCGTGGGGCTGGGAGGCCAGTGCGGCCGCCTCGAAGCACTCCCCGGAGGCAACGTGCACCTGGAACCCGGCCATCCCGGCGGCCGCGCCGCCCTCGCGGCGCAGCCACCCGATGATCTCCTCCTCGTGGGCCTCCAGGAGGTCCCCGGCGCGGCGCAGCACGGCGGCGCGCCGCTCGTAGGAGGTGGCGGCCCAGGCGCGCTGGGCCGCGGCCGCGCGTGCGGCGGCCTCCCGCACGTCCTCGGCGTCGGCGATGCCGGTGCGGCCGAGGACGGTGCCGCTGGAGGGCGAGACGACCTCGGCGTCCCCGCCCCGGGCCGGGGTCCACGCCCCGGTGAAGACGGCGGAGGTGTACTCCTCGGCGGTGAGTAGGCTCATGGTGGGCTCCCTACGGGTGACGGTCGGTGGTCGGGGCGGTGCCGCGTTTGGCGTGCTGGATCTGGGCGTAGACGCGGGCGCGCAGGTCGGTGAAGCGTTCGTCCTGGCGGGTGGTGAGCTGGTCGCGTTCCACGGGCAGGTCCACGGTGATGTCGTCCTGGACCACGGTGGGCGAGTTGGACAGCACCAGGACGCGTTCGCCGAGGTAGACGGCCTCGTCGATGTCGTGGGTGACGAACAGGACGGTGACGCCCAGGCGCTGCCAGATCTGGCGGACCAGGTCCTCCAGATCGGCACGGGTCTGGGCGTCCACGGCCGCGAAGGGTTCGTCCATGAGCAGCACCTGGGGTTCGTAGGCGATGGCGCGGGCGATGGCCACGCGCTGCTGCATGCCGCCGGAGAGCTGCCAGGGGTAGGAGTCGGCGAAGGCGGTGAGGCCGACCGCCTCCAGGGACTCCTCGACGAGCGCGGTGCGCCGCGCCTTGGGCAGTTTCTTCTCCTTGAGCGGGAGTTCGACGTTGTCGCGCACGCTCATCCACGCGAACAGGCTGCGGCCGTACTCCTGGAAGACGACGGCCATGCCGGGCGGCGGGGCCAGCACGGGCTGGTCGGCCAGCTCCACGGTTCCGCTGGTGGGGGCCATGAGCCCGGCGATGCACTTGAGGAGTGTGGTCTTGCCGCAGCCGGAGGGGCCCACGAGGCAGACCAGTTCCCCCTCGGCGAGTTCGAAGGTGAGGTCGCGGACGGCCTCCACGGCCGACGCTCCCCCGTTGTAGATCTTCTGTAGGCCGGTGACCTTCAGCATGGCGGGGCGTTCTCCCTGGTGGTCGCGGTGGTGCATGGTGGCTCACTCCCCCCGGTTGGCCGCGCGCAGGCCGCGGTACCAGCCCAGGACGCGCCCTTCGACGAACTCGAACACGGACGAGAGCAGGAATCCGATGACGCCGAGCAGGACCATCCCGGCCCACATCTCGGGGATGGCGAAGGTGCGCTGGAACTGCACGATGGCGAAGCCCAGGCCGCTGGAACTGGCGAACATCTCGCTGATCACCATGAGGATGATGGCCAGGGCGAGGGCCAGGCGCAGTCCCGCCATGATCTGCGGGCTCGCCGAGCGCAGCACCAGGACCCGCAGCCGGGTCGGGCCGGAGAGGCCGTAGCAGCGCGCGGTGTCGGCGAGCACGGGGTCCACGGCGCGCACGCCCTCCACGGTGTTGAGCAGGACCGGCCACACGCAGCCGAAGACGATGACCATGATCTTCATGGAGTCGTCGATACCGGCGAGCATGATCATGAGCGGGACGAGCACGGGCGGCGGGATGGCGCGCAGGAACTCCAGGACGGGTTCGACGGTGGCGCGCACGCGCGCGTCGAGGCCGAGGACGATTCCCAGCCCGACGCCGATCACGGCGGCGAGCGCGAACCCGACGAGGAGTCGGCCCAGGCTGGGCAGCACGTCCACGAAGAAGCGTTCGGAGAACCACAGTTCGGCGAAGGCCGAGGCGATGGCGGCGGGGGTGGGCGTGTAGAAGCTCGCGCCGGGCTGGGCGGTGACGGCCCAGTACACGCCGACGATGACGGTGGGCAGCGCGAGCACGTGCAGCAGGCGCAGTGCGTAGCCGGGGGTCGCGGGCCTGCGGCGGGCGGGCGCGGGTGCGGGCTGACTCATGCTGCGGCCTCCCCGCGGACGGACGTGTGCCAGCGCAGGACGCGGCGTTCCAGGGCGCGCACACCGGTGTTGATGACCACGCCGAGGAGGCCGGTGGCGACGATCCAGGCGTAGACGAGGGCGACGGCGCCGCCCTGTTGGGCGTTGGTGATCTGGTCCCCGATGCCGGGGGAGCCGATGATCAGCTGGGCGGTGATGGACAGGATGAGCCCGACGGCCGCGGCCAGGCGGAGGCCGGTCATGAGGTAGGGCAGGGTGGTGGGCCACACGACGTGGCGGATGCGGGCCAGGCGCCCCAGACCGTAGGAGCGCGCGGTCTGTTCGGCGACCGGGTCCACGTCGGCGACTCCGTAGAGCACCTGGATGTAGATCAGCCAGAAGCAGGCGTAGACGACCAGGAGCAGGGTGGAGCGGATGTCGGTGCCGTACATGAGGACGGCGAGCGGGATGAGCGCCACCGAGGGGATGGGGCGTAGGAAGTCCACCGTGGAGGTCGTGAAGGCGCGCAGCCGCGGTGTGGAACCGAGGGCGAAGCCGAGCAGGACGGCGGCGGCCAGGGCGATGGCCAGGCCCAGGGCCCATCCGTACAGGGTGTGGCCGACCGCCTCCCAGAAGGGGGCGGTGGTGGCGCGCCCGGCCAGGGTGGCCAGGACCTCGGAGACGGGTGGGAAGTAGCGTTCGGGCACCGCGCCGAGGCGGGGGGCCAGTTCCCACAGGGTCAGCAGGCCGGCGATGCCCAGGGCGCCCAGGAGGGGGCGGCGGGGCGCGGCGCGTCGGGCCGCGCCCCGGGGCGGGGCGGTCCGTGTGGTGGTCATCGGATCAGTGAGTCCAGGTCGGGGTCGGCGTCGACGATGCCGTCGGTGACCATCAGGTCGGCGAGGGTCTCCAGGGCGTCGCGGTCGATCTCGGCGCGAAAGCGCGGCCAGCGCAGCTGGTCGAACAGGGCCGGGTCGATCTCGGTGTAGGCGGTGAGGTTCTGGGCGGTCTCCTCGGGGTTGTCGGACGCGAACGCCAGGGACTCGTTCATGGCCTCGGTGAAGGCGTCCACGGTGTCGGGGTCGCTCCCGATGAGGTCGTCGGAGGTGAAGTAGGTGGCGATGGACAGTTCGGGGTGCAGGTCGACGAAGTTGCCGGCGATCTCGGTGGCGCCCTGTTCGAGGGCGATGGTGAGGAAGGGTTCGACGACCCAGGCGGCGTCGACCTGGCCGTTGTCCAGGGCACCGGGCATGTCGGGGAAGGCGAGTTCGATGAAGTCGAGGTCGGCGGGGTCGCCGCCCGCCACGCGCACGGAGTTGCGGACCGAGGTGTCGCCGATGTTGTTGAGGTTGTCGATGGCCACGGTGGCGCCGTCCAGGTCGGCCGCGCTGGTGACGTCGCTGTCGGCTCCGACGACCAGGGCGCTGTAGTCCGTGGCGGCGTCACCGGTGGTGGTCATGCCGTTGGCGACCACGGTCAGCGGGAGTCCCTGTTCGCGGGCGATGATCAGGGAGGCGACGTTGCCGAAGGCGAAGTCGAGTTCGCCGCTGACGACGCGGGGGACGGTGGTGGCGCCGCCCCCGCCGGTCTCGATGGTCACGTCCAGGCCGCGCTCCTCGAAGAAGCCCTGTTCGACGCCGAGGTAGAGCGGGGCGACCGCGGTGATCGGCAGGACGCCCACGGTGACGGGGGTGAGGCCGTCCTCGGTGGTGTCGGTTCCGGTGGAACCGCAGGCGGTGGCGGTCAGGGTCAGCGCGGCCACGGCGGCGAGGACGCCCGGTCCGGTCTTCTTGGCGGTCATGTGGTCACTCCTGGGGACGGGCGGGGTCAGGGTGGGAGGCGGGAGGTGGGGCGGGGATGGCGGGAGCGGGGGCGCGGGGGCGGGGGCGGGGGGCGGTCAGCGCAGGAGGCCGTCGAGGTCGGGGGCCTCGTCCACGAGTCCGTCGGTGACCATGAGGTCGGCGAGGGTGCGCACGGACTCCTCGTGGATCTCCTCGGGGAAGCGGGGCAGGGCCATGCGCTCGATGAGGGAGGGGTCGATCTCGGTGTAGTCGGCCAGGATGCGGCGGACCTCGTCGGGGTTGGCGTCGGCGTAGGCCAGGGACTCGTGGAGGGCCGCGGTGACGTCCTCGAAGAGGTCGGGGTCCTCGGCGATCCGGGTTTCGGAGGTGAAGTAGGCGGCGACGGACAGGTCGGGGTGGGTGTCGACGAAGTTGGAGGCGATCTCGCGGTGGCCCGCCTCGCGGATGGTGGAGGCGAAGGGTTCCACCGCCCAGACGGCGTCGATCTGGCCGGTCTCCAGCGCGGCGGGCATGTCCGGGAAGGGCAGTTCGACGAAGTCGACCTCGGCGGGGTCGCCTCCGGCCGCGCGCACGGACTGGCGGACGGTGGTGTCGCCGATGTTGTTGAGGTTATTGGCGGCCACGGTCAGGCCCTCCAGGTCGGCCGCGCCGGTGACGTCGCTGTCGGAGAGGACGAACACGCCGCCGAAGTCGGCCCCCTGTTCACCGGCGCTGGTGACGCCGTTGCTGAGCGCGGTCAGGGGGAGGCCCTGTTCACGGGCGATGACGAGCGAGACGATGTTGCTGAAGGCGAAGTCGAACTCGCCGCTGATCACGCCGGGGACGACCGCGGCCCCGCCGGAGCCGGACTCCAGCCGCAGGTCGATGCCGCGGTCCTCGAAGAAGCCCTGTTCGACGCCCAGGTACACGGGGGCGACGTCGACGATCGGGATCACCCCGGCGGTGACGGTGGTCAGACCGTCGGCGTCGTCGGCGGTCGGGGTGCCGCCGCAGGCCGTGGCGGCCAGCAGGGCGGCCGTCGCGGCGAGGGCGGCCGGGGTGGGACGACGCATCGCAACTCCAACTGTGAGGGGTGGGGGCGCGGCCACCCACGTTTGTACGCCTAGCGAACATGTGTTCTGAAAGTGAACATAGGTGATCCGCATCACCGGGTCAAGGTGTGACCGGGGCACATTTGGGACACGTGAACAGCGAAGGGTCGGATGACCACGCCTGGTCAGGACCTCTTCCCGGGGAAACCCCGGGGCGCGCGGGGGCCGCCGTCGACCCGACCCGCACGGGCCGAACGGGGTAGGGTAGCCTAACCAAACCGCCACACGGCCGAGGGTGACGCCCCTGCCGGCCCTTCGTGTGCGCGCGGCAGTGAGCCCCATCCGATTGGACGGACCCGTGCGTCTTCCCACCACCCCCGACGGCCGACGCGGCTGTTCGGCCCTGGCCCGCCACACCGACGAACAGATCGCGGGCACCGCGGGCCGCACCGGCGGATGGCTGCTGATCGAGCACGACGGCCCCTGGCGCAACCCGGCCTTCGCCAGCGAGGGCCTCGACCGCGCGGTCGTCTCCGAACTGTCCCGGCGCATCGCCGGACGCGACGTACGGCCCCAGCTCATCAAGCGGCCCGGGACCCGCGAACGGCGCACCCGCGACGACCGCCCGCTGCGCGCCTACCTCGTCCACACCAGCCGGGCCCGGCCCTGGGTGCGCCGGATCGACTTCCACGACCTCGCCGAGCTGCTGGACGTCGACGTCACCGCGGCCGAACGCCCCGAGCCGCCCGCCTTCGGCAGTCCCGTGGACCACACCCTCTACCTGGTGTGCACCCACGCCAAGAAGGACCCCTGCTGCGCCATGCTGGGCCGTCCCGTCGCCGCCGCGCTGGCCGGAGGCGAGGCCGAGGTCTGGGAGACCACCCACGTGGGCGGCGACCGCTTCGCCGCCAACCTCGTGGCCCTGCCCCAGGGCGTCTACTTCGGCCGCCTCACACCCGAGTCGGCCCAGGACACCGTGGCCGCCCTCGAGCGCGGACTGGTGCTCCCGGAGAACTACCGGGGCCGCTGCACCGACTCCTCCCCCGCCCAGGCCGCCGAGGCCGCGCTGCGTTCCCGGTTGGGCGTCCCCGTGGGCGTCGACGCACTCGCCCACCTGGCCGAGGAGGAGACCGAGCGCGGGGCCCGGGTGCTCCTGGGCCACGACGGAGGCCTGTACTCGGTGTCGGTGGAGACCGAGGAGGGCACCGAGTGCCCCAGCACGTGTTCGGCGCTCTCCCCCACCCGGCCGGTCTTCCACCGGGTGCGCCACATCAGCGGGGTCCTGGGCACCGCACCGGCCTGACCCCGGTAACGCGAAGGGGGGTGGGGACCGTCTGGTCACGTGCGCTTCCTCCAGTCGATCGCCGCCCGGGGGCTCCCCCTCGTCGTGGG
>NZ_JBEYHA010000046.1:0-42995 GCF_040635075.1 Nocardiopsis sp. NPDC007018 | reverse complement strand
TCCACCTTCCTGGCCATGCTCGGCATCGCCTGCATCCTCATCTGCTACAAGCACCTGGCCAAGCATGCCGATGGCTTTTGAGATGAGCTCTTAGGCACGCAGCAGGTCGTGGAACCGGTCGCGGTCGTGCGGCGGCCCGCTCGGCCACGATTCTCGGTGCCAGTGGGAACCCGGCACGCAAACGAGCGAGTTCTGACGTCCCCGGCTCCCGCGGCGTCGTCCAGGACGATGAGCACGCGCTGGTCCGCCGTCCGGAACGAAGCAGGTCGGCTCGGGGTTCCTCCCCTGCGGGGATGCGATCCAGGCACGCACAAGGCCCGAAGGAAGCGGCCGACTACATCCGCGCCTGTTCGTCTCCTCCGGAACCGCCAGGCGGACCCGCCCTGACTACCAAGACCGACAGCCACAGACTTTTCATCCCATTTCTCCCATATGATCACCATATACCCCATTATGACCATGGAGAGAGAGGGCTACCAGACATGTCTTCACGGCCGCTCCGACTGCTACTATCCCTGCAATCGATCGAGCATTCCCCCAAGCGACGTGAGATATGCGAGGCTCCATGAGAATCGAGATCGTCGGTGGCGCCACAAGACAGCGTGGATCACCTCGGTCGCGCCGATATGAGGAAAGCGGCGATTTCTTCGCTCAGGGATACGTCATCAGCGATCCGAGCGATGTGGAGCAGATGAGGATTCCCATCGGCGAAACGGGGACCCGGGTCCCGGCCGGTCCGTTCGACTTCCTACCGAAGGACGGCACGAGTGGAGTCTCTTGACGACAAGGGTTGGACACGAATCTTCCAGGAGTGTCGGGAATCCGCCTACCACCTGGAGATGCGCGACCTCTACGCGGTCGCCGAGGAGCAGGCCGATGTCGAGAGGTGGCGCGTCGGCGACTGGGGGCCGGAACAGGACGCGCGGAGCAAGGCCGACTGGCTCGAACTGATGCGGGCCACCGCCGCGCGGAACGTGTGCCTGCGTCGGGTTCGCATCGTGTCCGAACCAGTGAGCGAGTACATCCGTTTCGAGCACGAGGGCACTCCCCAGAACCTCGGGGCCGGAGAGGACATTCGGTGGTTGCCGCGCCAACGCGCCTCCGGCCTGGCTCTCCCGGGAAACGACTGCTGGATCTTCGACGGAGCGAAAGTGCTGTTCAACCATTTCACGGGAGACGGCGGCTGGGTGGGCAACGAGATCAGTACCGAACCAGACGTGGTGAATCTGTGTGTTCAGGCGTTCGGATCAGCGTGGAAACGTGCTGTCCCCCACGCCGAGTTCCGCCTGACGTGACCGAATACCGATGACCATGACTCCATTCTTGGAGAAACAGGGAGATGTCGCCCTCTCCCCCCTCTCCTCGTTTGCGTGATTTCGTCCGGAGCCGACGAGCATTCACGATTCCTACGCGGACTCGGTCCACCTTCCGATCACCGACTCTCATGGACGTTCTCTGCGCTTGGCGGTCCCAACCTCGACGACCCGGGAACAACGACCTGGGCGATCCTCGATGCCCTCCACGGGGAATGGACCTCCTACTCCCCGGAAGTGTGCGCTGGACGCCCCGCGCGTACCCGGGCCGGTGCACGGGCGTACGTTCGGCGACGGATATCGGGGGCCAGTTCCGAGCGGGGGTCGCGCCCTAGGAGGAGCACCGGAGAAGAAGTCTCGCGGACTCGGGCCGGGCGGACCGCGCGGGCCGGGCGGAGCTTCGTCCTCGCACCACCCGGCCCCGGACCGTTCGTGACCGCACCGCGCGGGACAACCACTCGGCGATCCCCGGGTCAGTCCTGGTGCACGGCCTGTTCGGGGGCGTTTCGACGCCCCCAGGCCATCCGGCACCAGGGCGGGGAGAGCTCCTTGAGTTCGCCGACCTCGCGAGGGGCGAGGTCGGCGACGTCGGCGGCCTCCTCGTGCCGCGCGAAGACCGTGTCCACGTACCGGTGCCCGGTGTCGGCGGCCACGAACACCACCCGCCGGTCCGGTGCGGCCGCCGCCTCCCAGCGGGCCACGAGGTAGGCGGCGCCCGAGGAGAGCCCGGCGAAGACCGCGTGGCGGCGGAGCAGGTCGGTGCTCCCGGCCAGGGCGGCGTCGAAAGCGGTCCAGTGCACGGTGTCGTACAGGGTGTGGTCGACGTTGCCGAACGGGATGGAACTGCCGATGCCCGCGATGATGATCTGCGGGTCGGTGACGTGGTCGCTGCCGAAGGTCACGCTGCCGAACGGCTGGACCCCCACGAGCGGGGTTTCCGGGTCGCTCTCCCGCAGGTAGCGGGCGAGCGCCCCGGTGGAGGCCCCCGATCCGACGCCGCCCACCAGGGTCAGCGGGCCGTCGCCGGTCTCCTTGCGGATGTGGTCGGCCACCGCGCGGTAGCCCAGTCCGTGCACGACGTCGTGGTACTGGCGCATCCAGTGGTAGTCCGGGTGTTCCCGCAGCACCTGCCGCACCCGGCGGACCCGGCGGTGCTGGTCCAGTCTGAGGTCGTCGGAGGGCGGCATCTGCTCCAGGGTCGCGCCCAGCACCGCCAGCTGGAGCCGCAACGGCTGGTCGATGGTGGTGGACCCGATGATGTGGCAGCGCAGACCGTACCGGTGGGCGGCCAGCGCCAGCCCGTAGGCGTAGATGCCGCTGGAACTGTCCATGAGGGTGTCACCGGGGCGGACCACCCCGGTGTCGAGCAGGTGGCGCACGGCAGCGAGCGCGGAGGCCACCTTCATGGACTCGAAGCGCAGGCACAGCAGGCCTCCGCCCAGGTCGATCAGGTCGGGTCTGGCGATGGATTCGGAAACGTGCTCGTCCAAGTCGGCTCCGCTGAGTCAGGGGGTGGAGGGGTCGGGAGTGGAGAGAGCGCGGTCGCGGCGCCCGGGGCCGACGCGACCGCGGTGAGGACGGGCCGTGCCCCGACGCCCGCCGCCGGAGTGGTCGGCGTACCCGTCCGGTCGGACGTGGCGAACACGCGGTGCGGGGTGAGCCCCGCGCGGTCCAGCCTGCGGGCGGCCTCCTCCAACCGGTCGGCGAGGCTGGGCGCGGCCGCGTCGAACAGCACACCGGCGACGTTGCCGCTGTGGGCCACCTGGAGGCCGACCGCACCGCAGGCACGTGCCACCCCGCGCAGCGTGCCCAGCTCGTCCTTGGGCAGCACACGCTGGTTGAGGATCGCGCTCTCGGTACTGACGTGCCCGACACCGGATACGTCCCCCTCGGCGATCGCGGTACGCAGGGCGGCACGCAACCTCTCGTAGACGGCGATGTCCCCCCGTCGTGCCTTCCCCCTCAACGCGAGGGTGTCGACCGGTTGGCCACTTCCGGTCAGACAGCCCACCACCGCCATCGGTGGCAGGGCCGGGCCCAGTTCCTCCAGCACCCGGCCCTCACGCTGGGCGAACAGCAGGGGCCGGTCGCCGAACATGATCGGGTCACTGGCCCCCTCGGCGGCGACCGCCACCCTGGCCACCGACTCCGGTGGCAGCTCCACGCCGAGCCCCGCCGCGACGGCGCGCACGGCGGCCGTCACGTCGCTCGTGGAGGAGCCCATGCCCAGCCCGGGCCAGGCCCCGCCCCGGACGCTGAGGTAGCCGCCCACCGGCGTCACCCCGCCCACGCGCGCGCACTCCTCCACGGCCAGTTCGGCGGCGCGGGCCGCCTTGGCGCGTTCGGGCGGGTCGACGACGACGTGTCGGGGCACCCGAGCGGAGAAGGGGGTGAACACCGCGCGGGTGCGGGGCTCGGCCATCGGCAGGGTGACCAGACCACGGGTGGGGCGTCCCCGCTCGTCGAGGAACACCCCCTGGAGGATCTCGCCGTGGTGGCAGGTCGCCTGTCCTGTTCCTGGGGTCACTCTCGTGTTCCTTGTCGGTAGCGGTAGAGGGTGGTCGGTTCCGCGCTGAACTGGGAGAACGGGAAGGGTTCGGCGGAGACGGCGGTGACGCCCGAGCCGAGGAAGGCGCGGGCGACGGCGCTGCCGCTCTGGGCGTACAGGACCAGCGGCAGGCCGCGTTCCCGGCAGCGCTCCAGGATGCGGTCGAAGGTGCCGTTGCCGAGGGTCATCCCGGTGGCCACGACCGCGTCGGCCTCGGCCAGGACCTCCTCCATGTCGGGGTTGACCGGGTCGCCCCACTGGGTGCTGCGCAGGTTGAGGTCGCAGGGCAGGCACTGGCCGCCGCGTTCGCGGATCGCGGCGACGAGGGGGTTGACCACGCCGATCAAGGCGATCCGGCGCCCCTGGGGGTCGGGGAGGAGTCCGGCGATGGCGCGGTCGCGGGCGACGGCGCGCTCCTCGGGGGTGCCGTGGGGAAGGGTGACCGGTTCGGCTCGGGGGTCTTCGGAGTGGGGTCGGTCCTGGCCCAGGTAGGCGTCCAACGCGGCGAGCCGTACCGGGGCCGGGCCTCTCAGGAGGTCGGCCAGGGGTCTGCCGGACAGGTCGGCGCACACGTCGGGGTCGAGCTGGCCGGGTTCGAAGGAGCAGGCGCCGAAGGCCCGACCGACGCGTACGAGGACGTACTGGTTGAGGTAGGTGACGTCGCCCCCGGCCAGGCGGGTGCCGTGGTGGACCCAGAAGACGCTGGTGGCGACGGGGAGGTCGGGGGTGTCGAGAACCCGCTGGTGGAGGGTGCCGAGGTCGGGGATGCGGAGGTCGGGGGTGCCGAGGTCGGAGATGCCGAGGTCGGGGGTGCGCTGGCTCACTTGACGTTCTCCCGGGTGAGGCGGAACAGGTAGGTCAGGACTCCGTCGTCCCAGTCGTGCAGGTGGTGGACGTGGGCGGTGAACCCCTGGTCGGCGGCGTGGCCGACGATGCCGCGCAGGTCGGCGGTGTTGGAGGCGACGAAGAACACCTGGCCGCCGGGGGCGAGGAGGTCGCGTTCGGCGAGCTGGGTGAAGAACGCGTCGGTGACGGGTCGGCCCGCGCAGACGTTGCGGACGATGTGGGGGTCGTCGCTGACAGGTTGGCTCACGGCGGGCGGGTTGAAGGTGACCACGTCGAGCCGTGTTCCGTCCGGGACCGCGCCGAACAGGTCGCTGACCTCGGACGTGAACGGCGGGGCGCCGTCCTCGGGCGTGCCGACGAGCCGCCGGTAGTGGTGCTCGGTGGCCCGCGCGCTGGCGGGGTGGACGTCGAGTGCGAGGACGCGGGCGGCGCCGCGCAGTCCGGCCACGGCGGCCTCGACCCCGAGCCCGGCTCCCATGGCGGCGTAGACGCGGCCGCGCACGTCGATGTCGTCGTCGAGGATGCGCTGGTGGATCATGCGGCTGGTCGCGCCGGGGACGAAGACCTCGGGCGGGACGTCGAACTCCCATCCGTTCCAGGTATAGGAGCGGTGGGTGTGCAGGTCGGCCTTGGGCTGGTTGAGGCCGATGATGCGTTCGGGGGGCAGGGGCGGGGGCAGCTGGGCGATCCGTGAGGGGTCCACGCGGGGCCTTTCGGTGTCGGTCCGGTCAAGCGGGGAGGGCGGGGGTGCCGTTCGGTGGCCGTCGGGCGGTTCCGGTGTCGACGACCCTAGCGAAAACGATTATCGTTGTCACTCGAATCCCGCCACCCCACGAAGTCGCTGCCCCCACACGTCGGAGCCAACCCCCGCAGAAGCGGACATTCACTCCCCCAGCGGACATCCGAGCCCCACGGCCCCCACGGGTCTCAGTTTCACCAAGAACAGCGCGACTGATTATCGTTTTCAATAGAGTGCGACTCTACACACACTCCGAACCGAGATGAGTACTCCTCGTGTCCACGACGCCGAACCCGACCCTCCCCCAGGAACGCCGGGCCTCCCCGCTCCTCAGGCCGACCTTCGTCCGCCTGTGGTGCGCGACCACCGCGTCCGGCCTGGCCACCTGGGCCATGCCGTTCGTCCTGGGACTGGCGGTCCTGCACGGATCGCTCAGCGCGGTCGGCCTCGGCCTGGTACTCGCCGCCCGCACCGCCGGGTTCCTCGTGGCGGTCCCCCTCGGCGGGCTCTTCGCCGACCGCCACTCGCGCCGCGCGGTGGTCCTGTGGTCCGGCCTCGCGGCCGCCGCGGCCAGCCCCGTGCTCGCCGCCGGACTGGGCACCTCGGTGGCGCTGATGACCGCGGCCGCCGCCGTCGTGGGCGTGGGGCAGGGGGCCTGCCGGCCCGCCTTCCAGGCACTCACCGCCGAGGTCGTGGCCACCGAGGACCGCCAGCAGGCCAACGCCGCCCTGACCTTCTCCGTACGCGGGATGACCTTCCTGGCTCCCGGCCTGACCGCGCTGCTGGCCACGGTCACCAGCCCCCGCGTCCTCCTGCTGGTCACGGCGGCCCTGTGGCTGGCCGCCGCCCTCCTCCCCCGGGGCGGCCGCCCCGCACCCTCCGAGCGCCCCGCCCGGGCGCCCTTCCACGTGGAGTTCGCCGAAGGGCTCACCGAGGCGCGCCGCCACACCTGGTTCCTCGCCGGTCTGGGCGCGCTGACCGTGGTCATCGCCCTGGGCTACTCGGCCACCAACGTGCTGCTCCCCCTGGCCAGCCGCGACCACTACGGCACCGAGGCCGTGCTGGCCGGTGCACTGACCGCCTACACCGCCGGTGCCCTGGTCGGTGCGCTGCTGGTCGCGCGGTGGAAGCCGCGCGCGCAGGGCTGGTGGGCGCTGTTCGGGCTGGGCCTGTACGCGCTCGCCCCGCTGAGCCTGGTGTTCCCCGTGGGAGGGGTCTGGGTGTTCGCCGCCTACGCGGTGGTGGGCCTGGGCGTGGAGCTGTTCAACGTGCCGTGGTTCACCGCCGCCCAGCGCGAGGTCGCCCCGGACAAGCTGGCCCGGGTGTCGTCGCTGGACTTCCTGTTCGCCTACGGGTTCGCCCCGGTCGGCCTGGCCCTGATCGCCCCGGCCGCCCAGGCCTTCGGCGCGCAGAACGTGCTGCTGGCCTGCGCGGCCCTGTGCGTACTGGCGCCGGCACTGGCCGCACTGGCCCCCGGCTCCCGCGACTTCCGCACCCGCCGCCCCTGACCCCGCGCCCAAGAGCCCGCGACCAGCCGCCCGGGTGGCCGGGCTCCGACGCCCCGCAGCGGTTTCACCTGGACTTCGCGGCGCGGGACCCCGAGCGCGCGGAGGCCGCGCTCCTCGCCCTGGGCGCGACCCGCCCCGGGCACCAGCCGGGCGGCGACCGGTGGCGTGTCCTGCTCGACCCGGCGGGGAACCCCTTCTGCGTGACGGCGAGCTGACCCCCTTCAACGCCCCCGGGGGCCGAACCCCCGCGCCGTGGGACGGGGGCCCGCGCCGGGGGCTCACACGGTGGGTTCGAGTCGCGCCGCCTCCTCGGGACCGCTCTGGGGGGCCACGACCACCAGACCCACGCCGACCTCCCGGACCGCGCGCGCCGACGACTCCGCCAGGCGGTCGTCGGTGATGACCGTGGAGAAGCTCTCCAGCGCGGCGACCTTGAAGGTGCCGAACGCCCCGTACTTGTCGGCCCCGGCGACCAGCACCGAGGAGGAGGCGGCCGCCATGGCGGCGCGCTTGACGGCGACCTTGGAACGCGAGGGCGTGGTGGAGCCGCGCCCGATGTCCCACGAGCTGGTGGACACGAACGCGACGTCGATGTTGAACTCGGAGACGGTCTGGGCGGCGATGTCGCCGACCGCCGAGCGGTTCTCGCGGTCGATCTGGCCGCCCACGAAGTACAGCGACAGGTCGGGGTGGTCGGACAGCGACGCCGCCGTGGTGAGGTCGTTGGTGATCACCGTGAGGCCGACCGTCCCCCACAGGGCGGGCACCAGGTGGCCGAGCGTGGTCCCGGCGTCGAGGTAGACGGTGTGACCGTCCTCCACGAGGGCGGCCGCGGCCTGGGCCATCGCGCGCTTCTCGTCCAGGTCCACGCGGGACTTGTCCAGGTAGGAGGGTTCGGAACGGACCTGTGAGGCGAGTTCGACGCCTCCGGGCACCGACCGGACCCGCCCCTCCTCCTCCAGGGTCATGATGTCGCGGCGGACCGTCATGTGCGAGACGCCGAGGATGTCGCAGAGCTCCTTCACGCTCAACACCCCCGTGCCCCGCAGTTCCCTCAGGAGCAGCTCGCGCCGTTGCGCCGGGATCATCGTCCTCCTTCAAGTTCGTTCACAGAACCATGCTATCGAGTGTTACCAGATGATACGAGGCGTGATAATTATTGACTCAGATGTTCCTCTCCTGTTAAACAGGGCGTGTTGCCGTTGCGGATGAGGACAACGTGTCCACCGTGACGTGAGAGAAGGAGAACCATGCACGCCACCAGCACCACGGGCTCACCCCCGCCGACCGTGCGCTACGCGATCACCGGAGCGCGGGGCGGGTTCGCCCGCACCCTCCTCGCCCAGACTCCGCGCACGGACCGGCTGCGTCCCTCGGTCCTGTGCGACCTGGACGCCGAGGGGACCGTCGCCCTGTGCGTCGAACTCGGGTACCCGGCCGCCGCGTTGACGGTCTGTACCACCCCGGAGGAGCTGGCCGCGCTCTCCGACGACCAGACCGCCGTCATCACCGACACCGCCCTGCTCGCGCACGCCGCCTACGACGTACTCGTCGAGGCCACCGGCAGCCCCGGCGCGGGCACCGGCGCGGCCCGGCTGGCCCTCACGACCGGCCGCCACGTGGTGATGGTCTCCAAGGAGGTCGACTCCGTCTCCGGTGTCGCCCTGGCCGCGCTGGCCGAGGAGCACGGCGTGGTCTACACGCCCGGCCTCGGCGACCAGCCCGCCAACCTCGTCGAGTGGTACGAACGCACCCGCCTGCTCGGGCTCGACGTCGTCGCCATCGGCAAGTCCGGTGAGTACGACCTCGTCTTCGACCCCGCCACCGGACGCGTGCGCCAGCTCGACCAGGAGGTCGACGCTCCCGAGCTCGCCTCCCTGCTCACCCTGGGCGAGGACGTGCCCGCCACCCTCGCCGCCCGGGCCCGGGCCGTCGCCGACATCCAGCGTTCGGCCGCCGCCGACTACTGCGAGATGGGCGTGGTCGCCAACCTCACCGGCCTGGTTCCGGACGTGGAGACCCTGCACTACCCCGTCGCCCGCACCGCCGAGCTCGCCGACGTGTACGCGCTCGCCGAGGACGGCGGCGTCCTGCGCCGTTCGGGCGCCGTGGACGTCTTCAGCGTGCTGCGCCTGCCGGAGGAGGCCTCCTTCGCGGGCGGCGTGTTCGCCGTGGTCCGCACCGGCGACGACGCCTCCTGGGCACTCCTGGCGCAGAAGGGGCACGTCGTCTCGCGTTCGGGGCGCTACGCCTGCCTCTACCTCCCGTACCACCTCATGGGAGTGGAAACCCCGCTCAGCATCCTGGCCGCCGCCGACCACCACCGGGGCTCCGGATCGAGGCCCCCGGCCCCGCACGCGGTCCTGGCCGGACGCGCCCGCACCGACCTGCCCGCCGGAACCCGGCTCGACATGGGCGGGCACCACCACGACGTGACCGGCGTGGCGCCCGTCCTGCTGGACTCCGCCGACGCGCCCCGCGACGTCGCGCCGCTCTACCTGGCGGCGCACACCACCCTGGCCCGGGACGTGGCCGCCGGGGAGCTCCTGCTCCTGGGCGACCTCGCCGACCCCGAGGACGCGCTCCTCGACACCTGGAACCAGGCCCTCACCCGCTCACCCCTGAACACCGGAGGGCAGTGACGTGTCCGACGCCCTCACTCTCCTGGCTTTCCTGGGCGCCATCGTCGTCCTCGTACTCTTCATCGCCCGGTTCAAGGTCCACCCCGTCGCCACGCTGTTCATCGTCGTCGTGGCCCTCGGCCTGGTCCTGGGCATGGGCGGCACCGGAACCGTCGAACTGGTCAAGGACGGTTTCGGCAACACCCTGGCCAACGTCGGCCTGCTGATCGTCTTCGGCTGCGTCCTCGGCAAGATGCTCGAACTGAGCGGCGCCGCCATGAAGATCACCGAGACGGCCCTGCGGCTGTTCTCCGAGAACAAGGTGCCGTGGGCGATCGCCCTGGCCTCCACCGTCCTCGGTATCCCGCTCATCGCGGACACCGCCGTGGTCATGCTCATCCCCATCGTCTCGGCCCTGGCCTACCGCACGGGCATCTCGATGATGAAGCTGGGCCCCATCCTCTACATCGGCGCCTACGTGATGACCTCGGTCATCCCGCCCGGTCCCGGTCCGCTCGCCTCGGCGTCGCTGCTGGACGTGAGCATGGGTGAGGCCATCGTCTACGGTCTGGCCGTGGGTGTGCCGGGCATCCTTGCCGCCACCGTCTACCTCACGCGGACCAAGACGCACGTCCCGCCCAAGCCCGAGTTCGTCGAGCACCTGGCCGACGCCGCCACGGGCGGGACGGGCGGGACGGGCGGGACGGGCGCGACGCCGGGGTCCACCGGTTCCGCCGGGGCCCCCGCGGACGACGTCGCCGGTGCCTCGGACGCGCCCCGGGTCGGACTGTTCGGCTCCCTGCTGCCGATCCTGGCGCCCATCGTCCTCATCGTGTTCGCGTCCCTTGCCGGTCCGGCCCTGCCGGAGGGCTCATGGGTCACCGCGACCGTGCTGTTCGTCGGCGAGCCGACCATGGCACTGTTCCTCGCGTGCCTGCTCGCCCTGCCGCTGTTCCGAGGCCGCTGGCGGGACAAGTCCACCCTCAACGACCTGTTCGAGGCCGGTCTGCGCATCGCCGCGATGCCCCTGGCCCTGACCGGCGTCGGCGGCGCCCTGGCCACGATCATCCGGGAGACCGGGGTGGCCGAGAACGTCGCGGGGACCATCGAGAGCACCGGGCTCTCCCCGGTCATCATCCCGTTCCTCATCGCCGCCGCCGTGTGCACCATCACCGGTTCCAACATCCTGGGCGTCATGACCTCGGCCGCCATCATGCAGCCGCTCCTGCCCGCCCTGGACCTGTCGCCGCTGGTCGTGTACCTGGCCTGCGCGACCGGCGCGCAGATCATGAAGCACGCCAACTCGTCGGGCTTCTGGGTCACCACGACCCTGTCGAACATGACCGTGGGGCAGGGCATCCGCTCCATCGGGGTGGCCTCGGTCATCTCCGGTGTGACCGGGTTCGCCGTCCTCAACGTCCTCATCGCGACCGGGCTCGTCTGACCCGCCACCGGTTCCGGGGGTGTTCCGCAGAGGGCGACCCTTCCGCGAAACACCTCCTCCGTCCGTCCACCACCCTCGAACCCACAGGAGCACCCATGGCGACTCTCGGCGCGATCGCCGACGATCTCACCGGGGCCACCGACCTCGCTCTCACCCTCACCGCCGCGGGCTTTCGCACCACGGTCGTCCTGGGGGCCGACCCGCACGCCGAACGGCGCACCGCCGAGGCCGCCGACGACGCCGACGCCGTGGTGGTGGCCCTGAAGTCACGCACCATGCCCGTCGACGAGGCCGTCTCGGTGTCGCTGGACGCGCTGGCGTGGCTGCGCCGGGCCGGGTGCGAGCGGTTCTACGTCAAGTACTGCTCCACATTCGACTCCACCCCCGAGGGGAACATCGGCCCGGTCAGCGAGGCGGTCCTGGAGGCCCTGGGCGAGGAGGTCACGGTGGTCGCCCCGGCCTTCCCCGCCAACGGGCGCACCGTGTACCGCGGCCACCTGTTCGTCGGCGACGAACCTCTCGACGAGTCGTCCATGCGTCACCACCCGCTCACCCCGATGACCGACTCGAACCTGCTGAGACTGCTCGAACCACAGCTCACCAGGGGCGCCGACGACGTGGCCCTGGTGCCCTGGCCGGTCGTGTCCCGGGGCGCCGACGCGGTGCGCGCGGCCGTCGCCCGGGCCCGGGAGGACGGCGCCCGGTTCGTGGTCGTGGACGCCCTGGACGACTCCGACCTGCGGACCCTGGCCGCCGCGACCGACGACCTGCGCCTGCTGACCGGCGGCAGCGCCCTGGCCCAGGGGCTCAGCGGCCCCCGGACCGAGGGCCGGGAGGGGTTCGCCCCACCCGACGGTCCGCGCGTGGTGCTGTCCGGCAGCGCCTCGCGGGCCACGCAGGGTCAGGTGCGGCACGCGCTCGCCACGGGGGCCGGGCTGCGGCTGCGCGCCGACGACCTGCGGGCGGACTTCGGGGCGGTGGTGTCGGGGGCCGTCACGGAGGCGCTGGGCGGCACCGCGGCCCCGTTCGTCGTGTACGCGACCGCCTCGCCCGAGGACGTCGTGGACACGGCTGACGCACCGATCATCGAGGAGGCGCTGGCCGAGATCGCCGAGCGGTTGGTGGCGGCGGGCGTGCGCTCGCTCCTGGTGGCGGGGGGCGAGACCAGCGGGGCCGTGGTGCGGCGTCTGGGCGTGGGCTCCCTCGCCCTGGGGCCCGAGGTCGACCCGGGTGTGGCGTGGACGCGCGCCCGCCGCGACGGAGGGGACCTCCACCTCATGCTGAAGTCGGGCAACTTCGGTGCCCGGGACCTGTTCGTGCGGGCCTGGGAGGCGGGCGCGTGAACGAGCGCACGCGAAGGGCCGCCGAGGAGCTGTGCGCGGCGGGACGCCGGGCCGTGGACCTGGGGCTGAGTCCGGGGTCCTCGGGCAACGTCTCGGTGCGCGTCGGCGACACCGTGCTCATGAGCCCGACCGGGGTGGCGCTGGGGGACTTGACGCCCGACGCCCTGTCCGTTCTGGACACGGCCGGGGCACACGTCTCGGGGCCGCACCCCTCGAAGGAGTTCCCGCTGCACCTGGCGATGTACCGCAGGTCCGCCGAAGCGCGCGCCGTCGTGCACCTGCACGCGCCGCACTCCACCGCGGCGTCCTGCCTGCCGCCGTGGTCGGCCTCCTCGGCGCTGCCCCCGATCACGCCGTACCTGGTCATGCGGGTGGGCCAGGCGCCCCTGGTGCCGTACGCGGCGCCGGGGAGCCACCAGCTGGCGGAGAACCTGGCCAAGCTTCCGGGCCGGTTCGGTGCCGCCCTGCTGGCCCACCACGGTTCCCTGGTGGCGGGGGCGGACCCGGCCGAGGCCCTGGAGGGGGCGGTGGAGCTGGAGGAGGCCGCGCGCGTGGTGGTCTCCCTCGGGGAACGCCCGTTCTCTGTGCTCTCCCCCGACCAGGTGCGCGAGCTCACCGACCGGTACGGGACCGCCTGGGACCTGTGAGTCGGGCACCGGGGGCACCCGGTCGCCGAGGGGCCCGGCCGTCCTCCGGGCCCCTCCGCCGCCGGGTGCCCTCGGCCGACCGGTATCAGGGCGTGACCAGAACCTTCAGGACCTCGCGCCGGTCCATGAGGCGGTAGCCCTCCGGGACACCGTCGAGGTCGACGGCGTGGTCGAAGACCAGCCCGGGGTGGACCGCGCCCTCCAGGATGCCGGGGAGCAGCTCCTCGACGTAGGACCGCACGGGGGTGGGCCCGCCGGTGAGGGTGACGTTGGCGGCGAACATCGCGCCGACTCCCAGCGGCCCGTGTTCGTACTGGGGCAGGCCGACCCGGCTGACGGTACCGCCGGGGCGGACCACGCCCAGCGCGGTCTCCAGGGCGTCGAGGTGGCCGACCGCCTCGATCACCGCGTGGGTCCCCTGGCCGCGGGTGAGCTCGCGGACCCGTTCCACCCCCTCGGCGCCGCGCTCGTCGACCACCTCCACCGCGCCGTACTCCCGGCCCAGGTCCGTGCGGTCCTTGTGACGGCCCATGAGGATGATCTCCTCGGCGCCCCTGCTCCGCGCGGCGAGCACCGCCATCAGTCCCACCGCCCCGTCGCCGACGACGGTGACCGAGGTGCCCGGCCCCACTCCGGCGGTCCGGGCCGCGTGGTGTCCGGTGGGGTAGACGTCGGCCAGGGTCAGCAACGACGGCAGCAGGGACGACTCCTCCCGGACCGGGAGCCGAACCAGGGTGCCCTGGGCCTGGGGGACGCGGACCACCTCCGCCTGGGCCGCGCTGAGCAGGCCGCCGTTCGGACAGGAGGTGTGCAGGCCCTCACGGCACAGCGCGCACGTGTGGTCGGCGTAGGAGAACGGGGAGACGACGAGGTCGCCCGGCCGGACCCAGGTGACCTCCGGCCCGGTCTCCTCCACCACGCCGACGAACTCGTGTCCGACCTGGACGCCCTCCTCCGAGGAGGGCATGCCCCGGTAGGCGTGCAGGTCGCTCCCGCACACGCACGTGCGCACCACGCGCACCAGGGCGTCGGCGGGATCGACGAGCTCCGGGTCGGGCACGTGCTCCACACGTACGTCACCGGCGCCGTACATCAGGGCCGCTCGCATCGGTTGACTCCTTCCGGGCCAGACCCACCTGGATCGTGACCATGCGTGATTCGGTGGCTACGAATGGCAAGATAGCGTGTCGCGGCGCGCCCCGGTGCGGGTTCGGCGCGTCCGCGCGGTCCGGTCGCTGGAGTACGCCCCGCCCGCGTGGCACGATGTGTCGCGTGACCAGGAGACCCACCCCCGAAGAGCACCTGAGCGACCTCGCCCGCCTGCGCCGGGTCCGCGACCGGATCGACCGCGAGTACGCGCTCCCGCTCAACGTCGAGCAGCTGGCCAGGGACGTGCACATGTCGGCGGGGCACCTCAGCCGCGCGTTCCGCCGGGCCTACGGCGACTCCCCGTACTCCTACCTCATGACCCGGCGCATCGAGCGGGCCATGGCCCTGCTCCGGCGCGGCGACCTCAGCGTCACCGACGTGTGCTTCGAGGTGGGCTGTTCCTCCCTGGGCACCTTCAGCACCCGCTTCACCGAACTGGTCGGGATGCCGCCCAGCGCCTACCGGAAACGGGCCGTGGGCGACGCGGAGGGCATCCCCTCCTGCGTGGTCCGACAGGTCGCCCGACCGATCAGGAATCAAGAAGCGCGGCGGCCCGACCGGTCGTAGTGTGACCTGCATGGACATCAAGATCAACGCCAGTTTCCTGCCGCACACCGACCCGGAGGCCTCACTGGCCTTCTACCGGGACGTCCTCGGGTTCGAGGTCCGCCTCGACGTCGGGTACGAGGGAATGCGCTGGATCACCGTGGGCCCCGCGGGGCAGCCCGACACCTCCGTGGTCCTGGAGCCGCCCGTGTCCGACCCGGGCGTCACCGACGAGGAGCGCCGCGTCATCACCGAGATGATGGCCAAGGGCACCTACGCCTTCCTGAACCTGGCCGCACCGGACCTGGACGAGGCCTTCGAGCGGATCGTGGCACGGGGCGCCGAGGTCGTGCAGGAGCCCACCGACCAGCCCTACGGCGTCCGCGACTGCGCCTTCCGCGACCCGGCCGGGAACCTGATCAGGATCAAGGAGGACCGTTGACCGTCGGGCCGACCGCGCCGCATCCGGCGGACGTCCACGACCTGATCCGGGTGCACGGCGCGCGGGAGAACAACCTGCGGGACGTGAGCATCGAGCTGCCCAAACGCCGTCTGACGGTGTTCACCGGGGTCTCCGGGTCGGGCAAGAGCTCGCTGGTGTTCGGCACGATCGCCGCCGAGTCCCAGCGGATGGTCAACGAGACCTACAGCAGCTTCGCGCAGGGGTTCATGCCGTCGATGCCCCGCCCCGACGTGGACGTCCTCGACGGGCTGACCACCGCGATCATCGTCGACCAGGAGCGTCTGGGCGCCGACCCGCGCTCCACGGTGGGGACGGCGACCGACGCCAACGCGATGCTGCGCATCCTGTTCAGCCGCCTGGGCCAGCCGCACATCGGCTCTCCGCAGGCGTTCTCCTTCAACGTCGCCTCGGTCCGGGCCAGTGGCGCCATCACGGTGGAGCGCGGCGATCAGAAGACGGTGCGGCAGACCTTCACGCGTACCGGCGGCATGTGCGTCAACTGCGAGGGCCGGGGCAAGGTCACCGACTTCGACCTGCGCGAACTCTACGACGACTCCAAGTCGCTCTCGGAGGGGGCGTTCACCATCCCCGGCTGGAAGTCGGACGACTGGTGGACGGTGCGCACGTACAAGGCGTCGGGCTTCTTCGACCCGGACAAGCCGATCCGCGAGTACACCGAGCAGGAGACGCGGGACTTCCTGTACCACGAGCCGGTGAAGGTGAGGGTCGAGAAGTCGAACCTGACTTTCGAGGGCCTCATCCCCAAGCTGCGCAAGTCGTTCCTGTCCAAGGACAAAGAGGCCATGCAGCCGCACATCCGGGCGTTCGTCGAACGCGCGGTGACCTTCACGGACTGCCCCGTGTGCGACGGGACCCGGCTCAGCGAGGCGGCCCGTTCCTCGCGGATCGGCGGGGTGAACATCGCCGAGGTGTGCGCGATGCAGATCAGCGAACTGGCGGCGTGGGTGCGCGACCTCAACGAGCCGTCGGCGGCGCCCCTGCTGGAGGCGCTGGGGCGGACCCTGGAGTCCTTCGTGGAGATCGGGCTGGGCTACCTCTCGCTCGACCGCGCGGCGGGAACGCTCTCGGGCGGCGAGGCCCAGCGCACCAAGATGATCCGCCACCTGGGGTCCTCGCTCACCGACACCACGTACGTCTTCGACGAGCCCACCGCCGGGTTGCACCCGCACGACGTGGAACGGATGAACCGGCTGCTGCTGCGGCTGCGCGACAAGGGCAACACGGTGCTGGTCGTGGAGCACGAACCGGACACCATCGCGATCGCCGACCACGTCGTCGACCTCGGCCCCGGCGCGGGTTCGCAGGGCGGGACCGTCTGCTTCGAGGGCACGGTCGAGGGGTTGCGGAGCAGCGGCACCACCACCGGCCTCCACCTCGACGACCGGGCCGCGCTCAAGGCGGAGGTGCGCGTACCCGCCGGGCGCTTCGAGGTCCGCGGCGCGAACACCCACAACCTGCGCGACGTGGACGTGGACATCCCCCTGGGGGTGCTCACGGTGGTCACCGGAGTGGCCGGTTCGGGCAAGAGCTCCCTCGTGCAGGGGTCGCTCGTGGAGGGGGCGGCGGCCGCCGACGCGGGGGTGGTGTCCGTCGACCAGAGCCCGATCCGCGGTTCGAGGCGCAGCAACCCGGCGACCTACACCGGACTGCTCGACCCGGTCCGCAAGGCGTTCGCGAAGGCCAACGGGGTCAAGCCCGCGCTGTTCAGCGCCAACTCCGAGGGCGCCTGCCCGGTCTGCAAGGGCGTGGGCGTGGTCTACACCGACCTCGGGTTCATGGCCAGCATCGCCTCCACCTGCGAGGAGTGCGAGGGTCGGCGGTTCGACCCCTCGGTGTTGGAGTACCGGCTCGGCGGGCGCGACATCAGCGAGGTGCTCGCGATGTCGGTGTCCGAGGCGGCCCTGTTCTTCGGCGCGGGCGAGGCCCGGACCCCGGCCGCGCACCGCGTCCTGGAGCGGCTGTCCGAGGTGGGGCTGGGCTACCTGCGGCTGGGTCAACCGCTCACCACGCTGTCGGGCGGTGAGCGCCAGCGCCTCAAGCTCGCCGTGCACATGGGGGAGAAGGGCGGGGTGTACGTCCTGGACGAGCCGACCACCGGCCTGCACCTGGCCGACGTGGAACACCTGTTGGGCCTGCTGGACCGTCTGGTCGACTCCGGGAAGTCGGTGATCGTGATCGAGCACCACCAGTCAGTGATGGCGCACGCCGACTGGATCATCGACCTCGGCCCGGGGGCGGGCCAGGACGGTGGCCGGGTGGTCTTCGAGGGCACTCCGGCCCAGCTCGTGGCCGACCGTTCCACGCTCACCGGCCAGCATCTGGCGGACTTCGTCGGCCGCTGACGGCGGGGCCGGGGAGCGGCGGGGGCGTCCCGGGTCCGGCGCACGGCCGGGCCGGGGACCGGCCCCCGGCCCGGGATTCACGAGGAGACCTCCGGGACGCCCGTCTCCAGGAGCGATCGGCCGCTCAGTCCACCGGCACCGCCCGGTGGTGTCGGCCGAGAGGGAGCATCAGCGGCTTCCCCGAGGTGGGGTCGGTGATGACCTGGCTCTCCATGCCGAACACCGCCCGCACCGTCTCCGGGGTGAGCACCCGCTCCGGCGGGCCCGCCGCGTGCAGCCCTCCCCCGGCGAGCGCGATCAGGTGGTCGGCGTAGCGCGCCGCCAGGTTGAGGTCGTGCAGGACCAGCACGACCGTGGTCCCGCGCGCGGCGTTGAGGTCGGTGAGCAGGTCCAGGACCTCCACCTGGTGGCTCACGTCCAGGAACGTGGTCGGCTCGTCCAACAGGAGCAGGTCAGTGCGCTGGGCCAGCGCCATCGCGATCCACACCCTCTGGCGCTGCCCGCCGGAGAGCTCGTCCACGGGCCGGTCGGCGAGCTCCACCGTCCGCGTCGCCTCCAGGGCCTCGGCGACCGCTTCGTCGTCCCTTCCGCTCCAGCGGGTGAACAACCGCTGGTGGGGGTGGCGTCCGCGACCCACGAGGTCGCTCACGGTGATGCCCTCCGGGGCCACCGGCGACTGCGGGAGCAGGCCCAGGGTCCGCGCGACCTCCTTGGGCGGCATGAGGTGCACCTCCCCGCCGTCCAGCAGGACCCGGCCGGAGCGCGGCGCCAACAGCCGCGACATCGAGCGCAGCAGGGTGGACTTGCCGCACGCGTTGGCGCCGACGATCGCGGTGATCCGGCCCGGCGGCACGGCCAGGTCCAGGGAGTCGATGACGTCGCGGTCCTTGTACCCGAGTGTCAGGTCCTCGACGAGGAGCGAGTGGTCCGTGGTCACAGGGAGCCTCCCACGCGGTTGCTGCGGATGATGAGGTAGACGAGGTAGGGAGCGCCGAGCACGCCGGTGACGACCCCGACCGGGAAGCGGGTCCCGAAGGCGAACTGGCCGCAGAAGTCGGCGACCAGGACCAAGAGGGCGCCCACCAGGGCGGAGGGCACCAGCAGCGAACCGTCCGAACCCACCAGGCGGGCGGCGATCGGCCCGGCCAGGAAGGCCACGAACGCGATCGGCCCGGACGCGGCGGTGGCGAAGGCGATGAGCCCGACCGCTCCGACGACCACCAGGAGCCGGGTGCGGTCCACCCGGACCCCCAGGGCCGAGGCGGTGTCGTCGCCCAGTTGCAGCGCCGCCAGGTTGTCGGACTGCGCCAGGAGCAGCGGTGTGATCAGGACCAGGGCGGCCACCACCGGAAGCGTCTGGTTCCATCCGGCTCCGTTGAGGCTGCCGGTGAGCCAGCGCATCGCCTCCTGGTGGTCCCAGGTGGCCGCGCGGTCCAGAATGTGGGAGGTGATGCTGTGGAGCATGGCCGCGACGCCGATCCCGATGAGGATGAGCCGGGTGCCCGAGACTCCGTCCTTGTACGACAGCAGGTAGATCACCAGCGCCACCCCGAGCCCGGCGACGATCGCGAAGACCGACACTCCGGCCCCGTCCAGCGAGAGCACCACGATCGCGAAGGTCGCCGCCGCGCTCGCCCCGGCACTGATACCGATGATGTCCGGGCTGGCCAGGGGGTTGCGCAGCATGGTCTGGAAGGTGACTCCGGCGAGCCCGAAACACGCCCCGGCGGCGATCGCGAGCACGGCGCGGGGCAGGCGGAGCCGTCCGACCGTGAAGGAGGCGCCGGGGACGTCCTGGCCGAGGACCACCCGGACGACGTCGCCCGGCGGGTAGAAGGTCTGTCCCACCATGAGCGTGACGGAGAAGCCGACCACGAGCAGGAGGGCGAGGACGACGATCACGGCGTTCCGTCGGCGCGCCCGGCGCGCGCGACCGCGCGTGACGGTCGCGACGGTGGAGATGGTCACAGGGAACGAACCTTCTGACGTCGGACGATGTAGATGAAGAAGGGGGCGCCCACCAGTGCGGTCACGATCCCCACATCGATCTGCCCCGGGCGGGCCACCACGCGGCCGACCACGTCGGCGGCGGTCAGCAGCGAGGCGCCGGTCAGGGCCGAGAACGGCAGCAGCCAGCGGTGGTCGACGCCCACGAGCAGGCGGCACACGTGCGGGATCACGAGACCGACGAACCCGATCGGGCCGGTGACGGCGGTGCTGGCGCCGCACAGCACGACTGAGCCGACCGAGGCGGTGACCCGCGAGATCGCGACGCGCTCGCCCAGGCCCGCGGCGAGGTCGTCGCCCAGCGCCAGGAGGTTGAGGCCCCGGGCGGATAGCAGGCACACGACGAACCCGGCCACCAGGAAGGGCAGCACGTGGGAGATGGACGCGAACGTGCCGCCGCCCACACCGCCGATCTGCCAGGAGCGGACCCCGTCGGCGATGTCGTTGCGGGGCAGCACGACGGCGCTGATGAACGAGGACAACGCGGCGGAGGTGGCGGCACCGGCCAGGGCCAGCTTCAGCGGACTCGCGCCGCCCCGGCCCAGGGAGCCGATGACGTGCACGAACAGGGCCGTGACGGCCGCGCCGATGATACCGGCCCAGATGAAGCCGGTGGCCGTGGCCAGACCGAGGTGGGCCATGCCGATGACGACGGCCAGCGAGGCGCCCATGTTGACGCCCAGGATGCCGGGGTCGGCCAGCGGGTTGCGGGTCACGCCCTGCATGACCGCGCCGGAGACCCCGAGCGCCGCTCCCACGAGCACGGCGAGCAGGGTCCGGGGGATGCGCTTGGCCACGGCCGCCTCGTCGAAGCCCTCGGCCGATCCGCCGAAGGCCGCCACGATGTCGGCCCACTGGACGTCGCGGGAGCCGACCGACACGGAGAGGAACATCAGGGCCAACAGGACGGCCAGGACCAACAGGAGCCAGAGGGGTCGGCCCCGGCGCGGGGACCGCACGGTGGCGGTCCCCGCCTCGGGGGTTGCGGTTCGGGTGGTCACTTCGCTCCGTCAGCGGCCTCGGCCAGGAGCGACAGGTAGTCGTCGAGAATCCACGAGATCGACAGCGGCGTCGGGTTGGCGGCGGTGCCGAGCGGGCTGTCGCCGGGCAGGTTGACCACGGCCCCGTTCTCGACGGCGGGCATCTGCGACAGCAGCGGGTCGCCCTCCAGCGCCTCGACCAGCTCCTCGCCGCCATAGGTGACGATGATCTCGACGTCGTCGAAGGCGTCGGCCCGCTCGGCGCTGTGGGTGAGGGAGAACTGGTCGGTCTCCGCGGAGGCGGTGGCGACACTCTCGGGGGTGACCATGCCGATGTCCTCGAAGAACAACGCCCGGGTGTCGTGGGTGGTGTAGAAGCTGACCTCGCTGAGGTCGGTGGTGTCCACGTGCGTCATGAACATCGCCGCCGCGCCCTCGATCTGCGGGTACTCGGCGACCGCGGCGTCGATCCCGGCCTCCAGGTCGGCGATGAGCTCCGCGCCCTCGTCGGCCTTGCCGATGGCGGTGCTGTTGAGCTCGATGGTGTCGCGCCAGGAGGTGCCCCAGGCGGTCTCCGGGTAGGCGACGACGGGGGCGATCTCGCTCAGGGTGTCGTAGTCCTCCTGGGTGAGACCGGAGTAGGCGGCGAGGATGACGTCGGGCCGGGTGTCGGCGACGGCCTCGAAGTCGATGCCGTCGGTCTCGTCGAAGAGGACGGGTGTCTCGGCGTCCAGGTCCTCGAGCTTCTCCTCGACCCACGGGAGCACGCCGTTGCCGTCGTCGTCACCGAAGGTGGCGGCGGCCATGCCGACCGGGACGACGCCCAGGGCGAGCGGGACCTCGTGGTTGGCCCAGTTGACCGTGGCGACGCGTTCCGGCTCGGAGTCGATGGTGGTCGTGCCGAGGGCGTGCTCGACGGTGACGGGGGTCCAGTCTCCCGAGTCGGTGCCGCTCCCACCGGAGGGCGTGGAGGAGCAGGCGGCGAGGGTGAGGGGGATGAGGGCGGCGGTGGCGATCGCGGCCAGCCGTGGGGCGCGGGTCATGGTGTCCTTCCGGTGGTGACCAACCCCGGAAACCGGGAGTTAGGTTTGCCTAACCGAATTTAGGGTGCACTCACCTGGTTCGCAATCGCGCAAAAGGGACAACGAATCTCGCGAAACGGACAGGTCGCCGCTCGTCACTGGAGACGGAACCGACCCGGACTCGTGCCCGTCACCCTCCGGAAGACCGCGCCGAAGGCGCTCGCCGAGCGGTAACCGACCCGCTCGGCGACCTCCTCGATCTCCTCCCCCACCGCCAGCAGCCCGATCGCGTGCTGCACCCGGGCGGCCGCCACCCACTGACTGAACCCCAGACCGGTCTGCGCGCGGAAGGCCCGGGTGACGGTCCGGGGGCTCACTCCGAGCCGGGCGGCCCACGCGGCCAGGGTCGTGCCGTCGGCGGGGTCCTCGCGCACGGCGGCGACGATCGGCTCCAGGAGCGCGGCGTCGGGAACGCGCAGCAGCAGCTCGACCGGGGACGGGGCCAACAGGTCGAGGACCACCGCCTCGGTGCGGGCACGCGCGGCCCCGTCCAGTTCCTCGGTGGCGAGCCGGTCCAGCAGCAGGCGCAGCAGCGGCGTGACCTCGACCGCGACGGTGGTGTCGGCCAGGGCCGGGACCGCGCGCACGCTGAACTGCGCCGCGTGGTGCCACGTGCCCGCCGGCGTCCACCCCGAGTGCGGGGTGCCGGCCGGAATCCACAGGCCGACCGACGGGGTGATGGTCCACACGCGCGCCCCGGTCGTGGCCGTGGACGCGCCCCTCCGGTTCCAGAGCAGCTCGTGCGTGGGGTGGGAGTGCTCCTCCCAGTAGGTGTCGCGGGCGATCACCTCGCCGGTACCGCGCACCACGAAGGGGACGTCGATCTCGCCCGCCCCGTAGGAGGGCAGGCTGCGGTTCTCCGCCGCGCCCGAGCGTACGCCCCGTCGGCGCCGCGTCCTGTCCTGTTCGACCACGTCGCACAGGCTATGCCGGAACACCACCATGAACCAAGGTGAGCCTGCCCTTACCCACACCGTGCGCGCAGTCGGCCCCGCGCCGAGCCGGGGGGAGTCACGCGCCCGGTTCGACCTCCGCACCCGTGTCCAGCGCCCGCCGCACGCGGGAATCCCGGCACGGTCGGGAGACGGGAACCGGCGACCGGCCTGGCTCGCGAGCACACCCGGCGGTCACGGGGCGGGCGCGACCACGCGGCCCGACTCCAGAGCGATGACGTGGTCGGCGTCCTCGGCCTCCTCCGCGACGTGGGTCGCGTGCACGACCGTGACACCCTCGGCCGCGACCTCGGCGACCAGCGCCCGCATCCGCTTCATGGAACTCCGGTCGAGTCCCGCCGAGGGCTCGTCCAGCAGCAGCGACGCCGCCTCCTGCGCCAGCCCCTGGGCGATCAGGGCGCGTTGGCGCTGACCCCCCGAGAGCTCCCCCAGCCTCCGTTGGGCCAGGTCGGCCACGCCGGTGCGCTCCATGCAGGCGTCGACCACCGCGTGGTCGCGGCGGGTGAGCGGGCGCCACCAGCCCCGGTGCGCCCACCGCCCCATGGCGACGGTGGCCCGCACGGTGAGCGGCAGCGCGTCCGGCACCGCGCTGCGCTGCACGACGAACGCGGGCCGCCCCACCCGGGGCGTCACCGTTCCGCTCCGCGGCCGGACCGTGCCCGCCAGCACCCCGAGCAACGTCGACTTGCCCGCCCCGTTGGCTCCCACCAGGGCGGTGACGGCTCCCTCGGGAACCTCGGCGGTGACGCCTCGCAGGACGTCCGTCCCGCCGTAGCCCGCGTACAGGTTGTCCAGTCTCATGCCCGACCCCCGGTTCCGGTGTCCGGGTCGGCACGATCCGACCCGATGTGAAAACGATAATGGTTATCGTTATAGAGTGTCCCATCATGGAAGCACTGATCGAACCCTTCGGGGTCACGTTCGTCCAGCGTGCGCTCTGGGCGGGGCTGCTGGTCTCGGCCGTCTGCGCCATCGCCGGCACCTGGGTGGTCCTGCGGGGCATGGCCTTCCTCGGGGACGCGATGTCGCACGGCATGCTGCCCGGGGTCGCCCTGGCCGCACTGTTCGGACAGAGCCTGTTCGTGGGCGCCGCCCTGGCGGCCGGGGCCATGGCCGCCGGAGTCACGGCCCTGAGCCGCTCCCCCCGGCTGTCGCAGGACACCAGCATCGGGCTGCTGTTCGTGGGCATGCTCTCGGTGGGCGTGATCCTGGTGTCGCACTCGGCGTCCTTCGCCGTCGACCTCACCGCCTTCCTCTTCGGTGACGTCCTCGCCGTGCGCGAACGCGACCTGCTCCACCTGGGGCTCTCCCTCGCGGCCGCGCTGGTGGTCGCGACCGTCGGGCACCGGGCGTTCGTCGCCCTGGCCTTCGACCCCCGCAAGGCGCACACCCTGGGGCTGGCGCCGCGTGTGGCACACGCCGCGCTGCTGGGCCTGGTCACCCTCGCCGTCGTCGCGTCGTTCCACGTGGTCGGCACGCTCCTGGTGTTCGGACTGCTCATCGCCCCGCCCGCGGCGGCGCTGCTGTGGGCCCGCAGCATCCCGGGGATCATGCTCACCGCCGCCCTGCTGGGCGGCGCCGCCACCTACGTCGGCCTGCTCGTCTCCTGGCACTGGGAGACCGCTGCCGGGGCGACCATCGCGGCCACGGCCGTGGCGTGCTTCTTCGTCTCGGCCCTGGCCTCCGGGCTGCGCTCGCGCGGGTTCGCCGGACGACGCCCCCCGACCGGCGCGTGCCCCGCCGACCACGCGCCCCCGACCACCACCCTGGAAGGAACGGTGACACCGTGACCCGCCGACACCGCACCGCCGCCCTGGGAGCGGCCACCCTGATCACCCTGCTGGCAGGCTGCTCCGGCGGCGGCACCGCCGCCGAACCCGAGCCCGCGGAGGAGGAGACGCCCCACGGGTACGTCGAGGGAGCCGAGGAGGCCGCCGAGCCACAGCTCCGGTTGGTCGTGGCCGACACCGACACCGGCCGGGTGCGACTCCTCGACCTGATCACCGAGGAGGTCACGGAGCTGGGCGAGGTACCGGGAGTGGACGGCGTCATGGGCGACGGCCGCTTCGCCTACCTGAGCTCATCCCACGAAGGGACCACCGAGGTCTTCGACAGCGGGGTGTGGACCGTGGACCACGGAGACCACAACCACTACTACCGGACCGCCTCCGGAGACGTCGGGGCCCTGGACCTGTCCGACCCCGCGCACGTGGTCACCGACACCGCGCTCACCTCGGTCACCACTGGCCGGGGCGCGTCACTGCTGCTGGAGAGGGCGGAGCTGGAGGACGGGACGGTCGCCACCGCGGGCGTTCGTGTCGACGAGGGGACCACCGTCCTGCCCTACCAGGGGGCGCTGGTCGCCGTGGACACCGACGGGACCGTCCGTGCGCTCGACCGCGACGGCGAACCCCAGGCCGACCCGGGCGCGACCTGCACCGACCCCGACGGTGCCGCCCTCACCCGCCGGGGCCTGGTGGTCGGCTGCTCGGAGGGCACCCTCCACGTCACCGAGGAGGACGGCGACCTGACCGCCTCGACCCTCCCCCACCCGGGTGAGGGACGCGGCGGCCCCTTCCTCCACCGTTCCGGGTCCGCCGTCCTGGCCGCGCTTCCCGGCGACGACACCCTGTGGGTCCTGGACCTGGCCGTCCCCGAGTGGCGGGCCCACGACCAGCCCGGCACCGTCGCCGCGACGACGACCGGCGAGGAGGGACCGGTCCTGGCCCTGGCCGACGACGGAACCCTGCGCGCGCTCGACCCGCGAACCGGCGAGGAGGAGGCCGCCACCGCCCTGCTGGACACGGTGGACCCCGAGCACCCGCCCACACTCGCGGCCGACACCTCCCGCGCCTACGTCAGCGACCCCGGCGCCGGGGTCGTCCACGAGATCGACTACGCCGACGACCTCCGTGTGGCCCGCACCCTCGAACCGGGGATCGCGCCGCACCTGATGATCCAGACCGGACGGTGACCGCCATGCTGCCCCGACGCCCCCTCGCCGCACTCGCCGCCGCCTCCCTCACCCTCATGGTGGTCTCCTGTTCCCCGGAGGAGGCCGGTACCGGGATCGTGGTGACCACCAACATCCTCGGCGACGTCACCGCGCGGATCGTCGGTGACCAGGTCCCGGTCACCGTGCTGATGCCGCCCGACACCGACCCGCACTCCTTCGCGATCTCGGCCCGCGAGGCCGCGACCCTGGAGAACGCCGACCTGGTGGTCCACAACGGCCTCGGCCTGGAGGAGGGTGTCGCCCGCAACGTGGCGGCCGCCGAGGAGGCGGGGGTGCCCGCCCTGGAGGTCGGCTCGGGCGTCGACCCGCTGCCCTACACCTCCGACGAGAGCGAGGGCGAGCCCGACCCACACTTTTGGACCGACCCGGCACGGGTCCTCACGGCCGTCGACCTGATCACCGAACGGGTCATCGAGGAGGTCGACGGGGTCGACGCGGACACCGTGCGGGCCAACGCCGAGACCTACGCGGCCGAGCTGGACGAGCTCGACGCGTGGATGGGCGAGGAGTTCGCCGCCCTGCCCGCCGAGAACCGCAGGCTCGTCACCAACCACCACGTCTTCGGCTACCTCGCCGACCGCTACGACTTCGAGGTGATCGGCGCCGTGATCCCCAGCGGGACCACCCTGGCCTCGCCCAGCACCTCCGACCTCAAGGACCTCTCCGACGCCGTCGCGGAGGCGGGCGTCGCCGCCGTCTTCGCGGACTCCTCCCAGCCCGACCGGCTGGCCACCGTGATGGCCGAGGAGGCCGGGGTGGAGATCGAGGTGGTCCCGCTCTTCACCGAGTCCCTGAGCGCGGAGGGCGGCGGCGCCGAAACCTACCTGGAGATGATGCGCGCCAACACCGAGGCGATCACCGCCGGGCTCCGGGACGACTGAGTCCCGCCCCACTGGGCCCCGCCCCTTCGATCCCGCCCCCCCGCCCCCCGCACCACCCATCCCTGAGAGAGAAGAAGCATGCGTTCGAACAGCACCATCCGCGCGGCGGCCCTGCCCGCCCTGCTCTCCGCCGGTCTCCTCCTGACCGCCTGCGGAACCGGAACCGACGACGGCGCCGCGGGCGCCGACGAGGAGGAGGCCACAGCCGAGACCGTGGCCACGGAGCCCCTCGTCACCACCTACGACGGCGGCCTGTACGTCCTGGACGGCCAGACCCTGGAGGTGGTCGCCGACCTCCCCCTGGAGGGCTTCAACCGGATCAATCCCGCCGGGGACGACCGGCACGTGTTCGTCTCCACGTCGGAGGGCTTCCAGGTCCTGGACGCCGTCGGGGCCGAACTCACCGACACCCTCTTCGAGGCCGACACCCCCGGCCACGTGGTGCGCCACGGCGGCCGGACCGTCCTGTTCGCCGACGGCACCGGAGAGGTCACCGCCTTCGACACCGACGCACTGGGCTCGGGCCTGCCCGAGGAGACCGACGTCCACACCACCGAGGAGGCGCACCACGGGGTGGCGGTCGAGCTGGAGAACGGCGAGATGCTGCTCACCCTCGGCAACGAGGAGGAGCGTGTCGGCGCGCTGGTCCTGGACGCCGACGGGGAGGAGATCGCCCGCAGCGAGGACTGCCCGGGCGTGCACGGAGAGAGCGCGGCCCAGGGCGGAGCCGTGGCCATCGGATGCCAGGACGGCGCGCTGATCTACCAGGACGGCGCGTTCACCAAGGTCACGAGCCCGGACGACTACGGGCGGATCGGCAACCAGGCCGGTTCGGACGCCTCGCCGGTCATCCTGGGCGACTACAAGAGCGACCCCGACGCCGAACTGGAGCGCCCCGAGCGCGTCGCCCTGGTCGACACCGCCGGGGGCGACCTGGAACTGGTCGACCTGCCCTCCAGCTACACCTTCCGTTCCCTGGGCCGGGGACCGGCCGGTGAGGCCCTGGTGCTGGGCACCGACGGCGCGCTGCACGAGATCGACCCCGACTCGGGCGAGCTCACCCGCAGCATCGAGCTGATGGACTCCTGGGAGGAGCCCGTGGAGTGGCAGGACCCCCGGCCCGCGCTGTTCGTGCGCGGGGGCACCGCCTACGTGAGCGACCCGTCCACCAACGAGGTGCACGCGGTGGACCTGGCCTCCGGTGAGGTCACCGGCTCGGTGACGCTGGACGAGGCCCCCAACGAGCTGAGCGGCGTCGCCCACTAGCGATCGTTCGGCTCCGCCGCCCGGCGGACGGATGGCCACGGCTCGGGTGCCCAGGCGCGAACGCGCGGGCGCCCGGGCCGTTCCCCGTCCCCCGCCTCCGTGTGCGGGACGGGGCGGTCGGCCCCAGCCTCCGGCCAGGGCCTCAGGGCGCCGCCGGTCCCGTGGAGTCGCGGATCACCAGATGCGCGGGCAGCACCACCCTCTGCGGGGCGGGGTGCGCCGTGGAGAGCGAGCCCTTCCGGAGCAGGAGTTCGACCGCCACCCGGCCCGCCTCGTCCTCGGGGCCCGCCAGGGTGGTCAGGGCGGGTACGCAGAGGTCGGCACCGAAGATGTCGTCGTATCCGACCACGCTCACCCGGCCGGGGACCCCGACGCCGCGTTCGGCGAGGCGGCGCAGGACACCGATCGCGAGCAGGTCGTTGTGGGCCACCAGCGCGGTCGCCCCGGACACGAGGGCGGCGTCGGCCGCGGCGCCCCCACCGCTGACCTTGGGCGGGAACGGGCCGAGGCGGGCGATGGTGATCCCGCGCCGTTCGGCGGCCGACCTGAGCGCCTTCCAGCGCTCGTTGGCGAGCCAGGACTGGTGCGGGCCGGAGAGGTAGACGACGGACCTGTGCCCGAGCGAGGCCAGGTGCTCGACGATCTGCCAGCTGCCCGGGCCGCTGTCGACGACCACGCCGGGGAGGCCGTCGACCTCGCGGTTGACCAGCGCCAGGTTGTGGCTCTGGGCGATCCCCACGGTCGTCTCGTCGCTCATGCGGCTGGCCGCCAGCACGAAGCCGTCCACCGAGTGGTCCAGTCGTTCGATCTGGTTGCGTTCGTTGGCGGCCGACTCCTCGGTGTTGCCGAGGATGAAGGTGACCCCAGCCTCGCTCGCGCGGCGTTCCGCGCCGCGGATCGTCCCGAAGAAGTGCGGGTTGGTGATGTCGGGGACCAGCATCGCGATGGTCGCCTTGTGCCCGGACTGTAGGGCCGTGGCCAGGGGGCTGGGCCGGTAACCGAGCCGTTCGGCGACCCGCAGGACGTGCTCGCGCGTGGTCGCGTTCACCCTGCGGGGGTTGCCGAAGGTCCGGGAGACCGTGGAGGGGGCCACCCCCGCCTCGGCCGCGACGTCGTAGATGGTGGTGCGCCTCGGAGTGTTCATCTCGCCCCCTTCCTACCGGGTTGTGACAACTTTTGGCAATCGCTTGCCATTGCTGTGAACGGAAACCTAGAGTTCACAAAAGTGTGACAACCACCATGTCCACGGCTCGCTGATCTGCGCAAAGCCGTGTCCTCCCGACTGGAGCGACTGGGATGACCCAACCCCCCGACCCGAACGACACCGGGCCCCCGAGTCCCGCACGGAGGGTGGTCCGCTGCCTGGAAAGGGCCGAACTCGCCGTCGGCGCCCTGCTGCTCACCCTCGTCTTCGCCCTGATGCTGGTCCAGGCGACCCAGCGCCACCTGCCGGTCGCGGGCTGGGTCTGGACCGGCGAACTCGCCCGGTTCGGCCTGGTGTGGCTGACCTTCTCCCTGGTCGGATACCTGGTGGGCCGCGACGAGCACATCACCCTGAAGCTCGTCGACCACGTCGCCCGCGGTCGGGTCCTGCGCGGGGTGTGGGTCCTGGCCAACGTCGTCGTCGCGGCGGTCTCCTTCGGGTTCGTGCTCGAAGCGGCCTCGCTGGTCTTCGGCGGCTCGCCGCAGTCCACTCCCGCCCTCGACATCCCCCTGTCCTGGACCTACGTCATCCCCATGATCGGACTCTCCCTGGCCGCGCTGCGCGCACTGGCCAACACCCTCCTCCCCGCGCCTCCCGCCCTGGAGTCCTCCCCCGGGGAGCGTGTCGAATGAGCGCGGCACTGATCGTCACCGGGATTCTCGTCCTCCTGCTGCTCCGGGTCCCCGTGGCCTTCGCGATCCTCGGTCCGACCCTGCTCTACATGCTCGTCACGGACCAGTCGACCGGGCTGAGCCTGCGCACCGCGGCCCAGGAGGTCAACAGCTTCCCGCTGCTCGCCGTCCCCCTGTTCGTCCTACTCGGGGTGGTCGCCAACCACACGGGGATCGCGGACCGCATCTTCGCCTTCGCCCAGGTGCTGTTCGGCCGGGTGCGCGCCAGCCTGGGCTACGTGAACATCGGCGTCAGCGTCGGCTTCTCGTGGATCAGCGGCACCGCCCTGGCCGACGTCGCGGGCATGGGCAAGATGCTCGTCCCGGCCATGACCAGCCGGGGCTACCCCCGGCGTTTCGCCCTGGGGCTGACCGCCTCCTCCAGCCTCATCAGCCCGGTGATGCCGCCGAGCATCCCCGCCATCGTCTACGCCTCGGTGGCCGCGGTCTCCACCGCCGCCCTGTTCGCCGCCGCGGTCGTCCCGGCGGTGCTCATCGCGGGCGGACTGGCGCTGTACGTGTTCGTCTGGAGCCGCAGACAGCCCCAGCTCGCCGGACGGCGCTCGGCACCCGGGGAGTTCCGCTCCGCGGCCCTGCGCGTCATCGGCCCCCTGGGGGCGCCGGTCCTGCTCCTCGGCGGCATCCTCAGCGGCCTGTTCACCCCGACCGAGGCGGCCGCCGTCGGCGTCGCCTACGTCCTCGTCCTCGGGTTCTGCTACCGGCGCCTCACCCTGCGCTCGCTGTGGGGCATCGCGGTGGAGACCATCACCACGGCGGCGTCCATCACCCTCATCCTGGCCGCCTCGGGGCTGCTGGGCTGGGTCCTGGCCCGTGAGCGGGTCCCGCAGGAGATCGCCGCGTTCCTGCTCGGTTTCACCGACAACCCCGTCGTGTTCCTGCTGCTGGTGAACGTGGCGCTGATCCTCATCGGCACCATCCTGGAGCCCATCGCGGCCCTGGTCATCACGGTGCCCGTGCTCCTGCCCATCGCCGTGCAGTTCGGCGTCGACCCGGTCCACTTCGGGGTGATCGCCATCGTGAACCTGATGATCGGCCTGCTCACCCCGCCCATCGGCGGCGTGCTGTTCGTCCTGGGATCGGCCACCCGGACACCCATGCACGAGGTGTTCCGCGGCACCGCGCCGTTCCTGATCCCGCTCCTGGCGGTCCTCGGCCTGCTCACCGTGGCGCCCGAGCTCGTCCTGTTCCTCCCCGGCCGACTCGGCCTGTAGGGCGCCGTCCCCCGGACGGCGCCCCCGTCCCCCGACCACACCCTCTCCCCTCGCCCCACCGAAAGGCCCCACCATGAACACCGGTCTCCGCGCCGCCGCGCTCCTGCCAGCGGCCGCGCTGCTCCTCACCGCCTGCGGCACGGGCGGCGACGACACCGACGGCCCCGTCCTCACCTTCTCCAACAGCTACACCGACGAACACCCGCACACCCGATGCGGCATCGACCTGGTGGCAGCACACGTCGAGGAGGCCGACGCCGGGTTCCGTGTGGACACCTTCCCCGGCAGTCAGCTGGGGGACAACACCGAGACCTTCGCGTCGGTGATGTCCGGCGACATCGACATGGACGTGCAGGGCTCGGCGGCCCTGGGCTCCGCCCACCAGCCGATCGGTGTCTTCGACGCCGCGTACGCCTTCGACGACGCCGACCACATGTTCTCCTTCTTCGACTCCGAGGCCGCCGAAGCCGTGAAGCAGGGTTTCGAGGAGGCCACCGGGGCGAAGATCCTCGACGTCTGGTACTTCGGGGACCGACACTTCACCGCCAACCAGCCGATCCGCACGCCCGCCGACCTCTCCGGCCTGCGGATGCGGTTCCCCGACTCCCCCATCTACCTCGCCAACGCCGAGGCCATGGGAGCCTCCCCCACGACGGTCGCCTTCGAGGAGGTCTACATGGCGCTCCAGCAGGGGACCGTGGACGGCCAGGAGAACCCGATCGCGACCGTGGACGCCGACAACTACTCCGAGGTGCAGTCCCACCTCAGCCTCTCCGGGCACCAGATCGGCTCTCAGATGATCGTGGTCTCCGGACAGACCTGGGAACGGCTCTCCGAAACACAGCAGGAGGTGCTCCAGGAGGCGGTCAGCCAGGTGCGTGAGGAGAACCGCGCCTGCATCGAGGAGGCGGAGGCGGAGGTCCTCTCCGCGTGGGAGGCCGACGGAGCCATGGAGGTCGTCGACGACGTGGACGTGGAGGCCTTCCGCGCCCGGGCCCACGAGCACTTCCTGTCCACGCTGGAGGGCGAGGAACTGGAGCTGTACGAGGCCTTCCGCGAGTCCGCCTGACCCCGGGGCCGGTTGGTACCCGAACACCACCGGCCCCGCCCCCTTGCATCCCCCACCGGGTCGGCAACGGTCCGGCGTGAACCCGCCCTCCCCGAGCACGGAAACGGAGCCTGAAGGACATGCGGCGATCCATCGCCACGGTCTCCCTCAGCGGAACCCTGGAAGAGAAACTGAACGCGGCCGCCCGGGTCGGCTTCGACGGCGTGGAGATCTTCGAGAACGACCTCCTCTCCTCGCCCCTGGCCCCGCGCGAGATCCGCGCCCTGGCCGGGGAGCTCGGCCTGACCATCGACCTCTACCAGCCCTTCCGCGACTTCGAGGGCGTGGACGACACACGGTGGGCGGCCAACCTGCGGCGGGCCGAGGCCAAGTTCGCGCTCATGGTCGAACTCGGGGTGGACACCCTGCTCGTCTGTTCCAACGCGACGGCCTCGGCCCTCGACGACGACGCCCTGGCCGCGGCCCAGCTGCGTTCCCTGGCCGAGACCGCCGAGCCCTACGGGGTGCGCGTCGCCTACGAGGCACTCGCCTGGGGACGCCGTGTCTCGACCTACGCGCACTCCTGGCGGATCGTCGAAGCCGCCGACCACCCCTCGCTCGGCCTGTGCCTGGACAGCTTCCACATCCTCTCCAGGGGTGACGACCCCTCGGGCATCCGGGACATCCCCGCCGAGAAGATCCTCTTCCTCCAGCTGGCCGACGCTCCGCGCATGGACATGGACGTGCTCCAGTGGAGCCGCCACCACCGCTGCTTCCCCGGGCAGGGCGGCTTCGACCTGACGGAGTTCACCGGTCACGTGATCGCCTCCGGGTACCGGGGGCCGCTGTCCCTGGAGGTGTTCAACGACGTCTTCCGCGCCTCCGACCCGGACCGGACGGCGGCGGACGCCCTGCGCTCGCTGACCGCCCTGGAGGACGCGCTCGCCCGGGCTCGGGAGTCCGAGGACGCGGGACACCCCCGGGACCGGAGCACGGACGCCCCCGTGCACCTGAACCGGCTTCCCGACCCGGTACCACCCCGGAACCTGGCGTTCGTCGAGGTCGCGGCCGCCGACCCCGTCGCGGGGCGCGCCCGCTCGGTGCTGTCGGCGCTGGGGTTCGCGCACACCCGCGACCACCGGTCCAAACCCGTCGAACTCTGGGAGCACGGACGCACCCGCGTCCTGCTCAACTCCGCCGACCCCCGGCTGGGACACACCTGGACCGGGGACGCGGCCGTGACCGCGCTGGGTGTCGAGGTCTCCGACCCGGCGCGTGCCGCGGCCAGGGCGGAGGCGCTCTCGGCCCCGGCCCTGTCCCGCCGCCGCGACCCCTCGGAGGCACGGATGCACGCGGTCGCCGCCCCCGACGGCACCGCCGTTTTCCTCTGCGCCCCCGAGAGGCCCGACGCGCCGGACTGGACGCGGGACTTCTCGGCACCTGCGGTGGACCACCGGACCGACGGGGCCCCGACCCCGGTCACCGGTGTCGACCACGTCGGGCTGCACCAGCCCTTCGACCACTTCGACGAGGCCTCCCTGTTCTACCGGACCCTGTTCGAGCTCTCCCCGTCGGAGAACACCGACCTCTCCTCTCCCGACGGGCTGGTCCGGAGCCGTGTCCTGACGCGGCCGGACCCGGGCTCGGGTCCGCGCATCGCGCTGAACGTGTCCGTCCTGGGACGGGGCCCCCGGGCCGACGCCGCAGGAGGGTCCCAGCACATCGCCCTGGCCTGTGACGACATCGTCGCCGTCGCCCGCGCGATGGTCGCCGCCGGAGAGCCCCCGATCCGGGTCCCCGACAACCACTACGACGACCTCGCCGCGAGGACGGACCTGTCCCCGGCCCGGATCGCCCTCATGCGCGACCTGGGCATCCTCCACGACAGCGACGGCGCGGGCGAGTTCTGGCACCTCTACACGCCCCTGCTGGGCGGCCGACTGTTCTTCGAGGTCGTGCAGCGCGTGAACGGTTACGAGGGGTACGGGGCGGCCAACACCCCGGTGCGGATGGCGGCGCACCGCGCCGGGCACCGTTCGGAGCAGCACACGTGAGGGGCCCGACGAGTGACGACGGGGACGCGCGGCCTCCGGCCCCCGCCTCCGACTCCCCCTCCTTCCTCGTGGGACTGATCGGTTCCGGGATCGGCCCCTCCCTGACACCGGCCATGCACGAGACGGAGGCCGCCGCGCTCGGTCGCCGCCTGGTCTACCGCCGGATCGACCTCGACACCTGGGACCTGCCCGCGTCGTCGGTCGGTGAACTGGTCCGCTCGGCCCCCCGCTACGGTTTCGACGGACTGAACATCACCCACCCCTGCAAGCAGCTCGTCCTCCCCCACCTGGACGAGCTCACCCCCGACGCGGCGGCGCTCGGCGCGGTGAACACGGTGGTGTTCGACGGCGCTCGTTCGGTCGGGCACAACACGGACTGGTCGGCGTTCGCGCGCTCCCTGGACCTGGGACTGCCCGCCGCGCCCCGGAACAGCGTGGTCCTGCTGGGCGCGGGCGGAGCGGGCGCGGCGGTCGCCCACGCCCTGATGACCGCCGGGGTGCGGGACCTGGCGGTGGTGGACACCGACCACGACCGGGCGAGCGGCCTCACCGGTGACCTCTCGGCCCGCTTTCCGGGGCGTCGGTGCCGGGCGGTGCCTCCCCCGGAGGTACCCGGGCTCCTCGGCGGGGCCGACGGGCTGGTGAACGCCACCCCGGCGGGGATGGCCCACCACCCGGACCCGCCGGTGGCCCCGGAGATCCTGCGACCCCACCTGTGGGTGGCCGACGTGGTCTACCGTCCGTTGCGCACCGCGCTGCTCGCCGAGGCCCAGAGGATCGGGTGCGCCACCCTGGACGGCGGCGGCATGGCGGTGTTCCAGGCCGCCCAGGCGTTGGAGCTGATCACGGGGCTGGTTCCGGACCACGACCGGATGGTGGCGCACTTCGCCGCCTCGGCTCGGGGCTGAGCACCGTACGGTCGACGGGGTGCGCGGGAGTCCCGGGCGCCCCGTCGGCCGTACCGGTCCGCGAGCCGATCCGGGCCTCACCTCGGCCACGCGGCGGCCGGGGCCGGAGGACGGCGAGGGGTTCGCGCGTAGGCTCGTGCCCACCGGTGTCCGCGCCCCGGACCCCACCTCCCGGAAAGGAGCCCCCGTGCTCCCCCACGTCACCGAGCCCGACGCCGTCGCGGCCCTGACCTTCGGCGAACGTACGCTGTCCTACCCGGAGCTGTCCGGCGCGGCCTCCCTGGTGGCGGCCGCGCTCCCCCGCGAGGGGCGGGTGGCGGTGTGGGCGACCCCCACACTCGAAACCTGTGTGGCGGTCACCGCCGCGCTCCTGGCCGGGGTCGCGGTCGTCCCGCTCAACCCGCGTTCCGGCGAAGCGGAGCTGCGGCACGTACTCGACGACAGCGTCCCCGTGCTCGTGCTGTGCGCGCCCGACGACGCCCTGCCCGCCGCCGTGGGCGCGCTCCCCCGTCTGGACGTGGACGCCTCCCCCGCCCCGGAGGCGCCCCCGTTCTCACGCGAGGTGGACCCCGAGGCCACCGCCCTGGTCGTCTACACCTCCGGTACCACGGGCCCTCCCAAGGGCGTGCTGCTCTCACGGCGCGCCGTGGCCGCCACGCTGGACTCCCTGGCCACGACCTGGGAGTGGACCGACGAGGACGTCCTGGTGCACGCCCTGCCCCTGTTCCACGTGCACGGACTCGTCCTGGGCGTCCTCGGGCCCCTGTACCTGGGCGCCCACCTGGTCCACCTGGGCCGGTTCGAGGTCCGCGCGCTCATCCGGGCCCTGGAGGCGGGCGCGACCATGCTCTTCGGCGTCCCCACCATGTACCACCGGCTCGCCTCGGCCGTCGAGGACGACCCCGCCCTGGTCGCGGCGCTGGCCGGGGCCCGACTGCTGGTGTCCGGCTCGGCCCCGCTACCGCTGCCCGACCACGAACGGCTGACCGCCGCCACCGGGCGCCGGGTGATCGAGCGCTACGGCATGACCGAGACCCTCATGAACACCAGCGTCCGCCCGGACGACTCCGGCGGCACCGGCACCGTGGGCCCGCCGCTGGACGGCGTGGACCTGCGTCTGGTCGACGACACGGGCGCGGAGCTACCTCCCGGCTCGGAGGAGATCGGCGAGGTCCAGGTCCGCGGACCGAACCTGTTCTGCGGGTACCTCAACCGGCCCGACGCCACCAACGAGGCGATGGACGGCGACTGGTTCCGCACCGGGGACATGGCCGTGCGCGACACGCGCGGACGCGTCCGGCTGGTCGGCCGCGCCAGCACCGACCTCATCAAGAGCGGCGGATACAAGATCGGTGCCGGAGAGGTCGAGAACGCGCTGCTGACGCACCCCGGGGTGGCCGAGGCGGCCGTGACCGGCGAGCCCGACCCGGACCTGGGCGAGCGCGTGGTCGCGTGGGTGGTGGTGGCCGGACCGGTCCCGCCGACCCTGGCGGAGCTCGCGGACCTGGTCGGCGCGCGGTTGGCGCCGCACAAGCGCCCCCGCCGCCTGCGCCTGGTGGAGGCGCTGCCCCGCAACGACATGGGCAAGGTCCTCAAACGGGAGCTCGGCCGCTGAGGCCGCTGACCGCGGCCGGGGCGGTGCCCACGCGAACCGCCCGACAGCGTCCGGGCCCCAGGGGTTTCACCCGGGGCCCGGGCCCGGCTCAGAGCCGCACGTCCTCACCGAACCACGGCTCGACGATCCGGTCGTAGGTGCCGTCGTTCAGCGCCATGGTCAGCCAGTGGTCCACGTACTGCTTGAACACGTCGTCGCCCCGGGGCAGCATGAACGCCTTCTCGAAGAAGTCGAACGGCTCCTCGGGGTTGACCGCGCACAGCTCCTCGTACTCGTTGGCCACCCACAGCACCTCGGAGGCGTCGGTCGTCATCACGTCGGCGCGGCCCGCGACGATCTCGTCGAAGATGGTGTTGTTGTCGTGGGTGAGGAGCTCGCCGTCCGGGTAGTGCTCCTCGGCGAACACCTGGTTGGTGCCCCCGCTGGGCATGATCGAGCGCACCCCGGGCTGGTTGATCTGCTCGATGGTGCGGTAGTCGTCAACGTTCTCGCACAGGGTGATCGGCGTCTTGCCGTCCTCCATGAGCGGCGCGGAGAAGTACGCCTGCCGTGCGCGCTCGGTGCTGATCGAGATGCCGCCGACCGCGACGTCGCACCCGGCGAGGAAGTCCTCCATCAGGTCGTCCCAGGTGGTGCGGGTCCACTCGATCTCCACACCGAGGTCCTCGGCGAGGTCGCGCGCCATGTCGACGTCGATGCCGGTGAACTCGTCCGGGTCGGCCTCCAGGAAGGTGAAGGGCCGGTAGTCGCCGGTCGTGCACACCTGGAGCGAGCCGCGCTCCAGGACGGTGTCGAGCCTGCTCTCCCCCGCGTCGGCGACGTCCGGGTGCGCCGAGCCGTCGGGGTCGGTCCCCGAGCACGCGGCGGTCAGGGACACCGTCAACGCGACGGCGGCGGCGGTACGGAGGCGGCGCGACTGGGCTGGCTCTGGTGACACGTGCGGACTCCCCGGCTTCTGTCGAGTGATCCGGGTCATACTAGCCACGGCCGGTCGCGGGCGGCACCGGCGGGCCCGGGTACGCGGAACGGCCCCGCCGGAGCGGGGCCGTTCATCGGAGCGGTCGTTACCGGGGCGAACCGGCCGGGGCATCGGCCTCGCGGGCCCCACCGCCGTCCGTACCGCTCTCGGGGCCGCCGGTCTCCCCACCATCGCGGGTGCCCTCACCGGGCACCGGGGCGGCGGGGGCGAGCCGGTCGCCCTCGATGTCCACGTTCGGCAGCAGACGGTCCAGCCAGCGCGGCAGCCACCAGGTGGCCCGTCCGAAGAGCGCCATGATCGCCGGGCCGAGCGTCATCCGGATCAGGAAGGCGTCGATGAGGATGCCCACGGCCAGCACGAACGCGATCGGCTTGAGCATCTCCACGTGGCCGAACACGAACGACGCGAACACGCTGATCATGATCGCGGCGGCCGCCGTGACCACACGCGCCCCCTGCGTGAAGCCGGTGGAGATCGCCGCCATCGGCTCGGCGCCGTGCACGTGGTCCTCCCGCATACGCGAGACCAGGAAGACCTCGTAGTCCATGGCCAGACCGAAGAGGATGCCGATCATCAGGGTCGGCATGAACGCCAGGAGCGGCCCCGGCTCCACACCGAACAGCCCGGCCCCGTACCCCCACTGGAAGACGACCACGGTCAGGCCCAGGGAGGCGCCCGCGCTGAGCACGAACCCCAGCGCGGCCTTGACCGGCACCAGGATCGAGCGGAACACGACCGTCATGAGCACCAGGGCCAGGCCGATCACCACGGCGGCGAACACCGGCAGGGCGTCGGCGAGGCGTTCGGAGACGTCGATGGCCATGGCCGCGGCACCGGCCACCACGATCTTCGCGCCGGTCTCGTCCTCGATCTCGCCCCGCAGGTCGCGCACGTCGTGCAGCACGTCCTCGGTGGCGGTGTCCGAGGGGCCGGTCTCGGGGATGACCACGATGATCGCGGTGTCCCGCACGTCGCTGAGCTGGGGCGGGAACACCTCCGCGACCCCGTCGACCTCCTCCATGCGCTCGGCCACCTCGTCGGCGGCGGCGGGCATGTCCGGCAGCCCGGTCAGGTCGGCCACCACGGCGAGCTGTGCGGTGTGTCCGGGACCGAACTCCTCGCTGATGATCTCGAAGGCCTGGCGCTGCGTGGTGTCGGTCGAGCTGGTCTCGTCGCTGGGCAGGCCCAGGTGCATACTGCCCAGGGGGAGCAGGAGCGCCCCGAGGACGGCGGTCACGCCCACGATCGCGATGATGGGACGCTTGATGACCATGCCGATCCACCGCGCGCTCATGGTGCGCTCGGAGACCATCGCCCGCTCGGCGCGGCGGCCCAGCACCGGCAGGCGCCCGGCGGTGACCCGGTGGCCGATGAACCCGAGCAGGGCCGGGAGCAGCGTGATCGCGACGAGCACCGCGACCGCGACCGTGACCATCGCGGCCACGCCCATGAGGGTCAGGAACGGGATCTGGACCACCGACAGCCCGAGCAGCGCGATCACGACCGTGATCCCCGCGAAGACCACGGCGCTGCCGGCCGTGCCGATGGCGCGGGCCGCCGACTCAGCGGGGTCCCAGCCCTGCGCCACCTGCTTGCGGTGGCGGGAGAGGACGAACAGCGAGTAGTCGATGCCCACGGCGATGCCCAGCATGAGCGCCAGGATCGGGGCCGTACTGGTGAGTTCGATCAGGCTGGACGAGGCGTAGAGCAGCAGCATGCCCACACCCACGCCGATCAGGGCGAGCAGGATGGGCAGACCGGCGGTGACCAGGGCGCCGAAGTTGATGATGAGGACCACGAGGGCGGCGACCAGGCCGACGACCTCGCTCGGGCCCATGATGGCGGGCACCTGCTGGGTGATGGAGGGACCGCTGAACTCGACGTCCATCCCGGCGGCGCGGGCCTGGTCACCCGTGTCGAGGATGGCCTCGACGGTCTCGGAGGGGACCTCGCCGTTGCGGAACTCCAGCTGGACCTGGATCATCACGCTGTCGCGGGTGTCGGAGAGCTGCGGCACCTGGTCGAGGATCTGCTCCTCGTCGAAGTCGGGTGCCTGCTCGGCGACGGCGGCGAGCGCCTGGGCCTCGGCCTCGACCATCAGGTCCTCCACGACCTGGTCGCGGTCGGGCGTCTCCGGCGGGACCAGACCCTCGACCTGTTCGCGGGCGGCCTCCAGGGCCTCCTCCTCGCCCTCGGCGATCCCGTCGTCGTACTGCTGCCGGGCGTCCTCCAGAATCCCGTGCGGGCTGAAGACCTCGTCGACGCCCGGAACCCGCGCCAGTTCGTCGGCGGTGGCCCGCACGGCGTCGGCGTACCGGTCGTCCTCGATGACGTCGGAGCCGTCGGGAGCGCGCAGCACGGCGGTGACGGACTCACCCGTGGTGGAGAACCGCGCCTCCATCAGGTCGGTGGCCTGTTCCGACTCGGTGCCGGGGATGCTGAGCGCGTCGTTGAGCGGGGCGCGGAACACCAGCGCCGCACCGCCCGCGAGCACCAGGACCAGCAACCACGAGAACACGACCAGCCATCGTCGTCGGTAGGCGAACCCACCCAGACGATAGAGCAGCCCAGCCATACTCATTCCCCTCAACCCCGACGTACGCTTCCGTTCCAGCTCATACGACGCCGATGAGGCGAACTGCCGAAAACCATGAGAGTTCGATGAGAACGGCGCGCCGCCGGTGAGATCGTCGTCACGTCGACCGGTGTCCGCGCCGCCGTCCGGGGCGGGACGGGACGGGAAGCGCAGGGTGACCGTGGTGCCCCCCGCCGCGGTGGAGGAGAACTCGGCCTCGCCCCCGTGGGCCCGCATGACGGCCCGGACGATGGGCAGTCCCAGCCCGCTGCCGGGGCGTCCGGTGGCCGCCGAGGCCCGGTAGAAGCGCTCGAACACGAACGCCGCGTTCTCCTCGGGGACCCCGGGGCCCTCGTCGGCCACCTCCAGGACCACGCGTCCGTCCGTGCGGTACAGCCGGACGGTCGCCGGACTGTCGGCCGGGGTGTGCACGCGCACGTTGGCCAGCAGGTTGGAGACGGCCTGGCGCAGTTCCGGTTCGTCGCCGACCACGAGCCCGTCCGCGGTGACGTCGGTGCGCCACTCGCGTTCGGGCTGGGCGGCGCGGGCGTCGGAGACGCTGTCGGCCACCACGCGGCCCAGCGCGACGACCTCGTACCGGGGGGCGGGCCGTTCGTCGAGGCGGGCCAGGTAGAGGAGGTTGTCCACGATCGCGGCCATGCGCTCCGACTCCTGCTGGGAGCGGGTGATGACGTCCGGGCGCCGGGCGACGTCGACCACCCCCTGGGCCACGAGCTGGAGGTAGCCGCGGATCGACGTGAGCGGGGTGCGCAGTTCGTGCGAGGCGTCCGAGACGAACCGGCGCAGCCGCTCCTCGGACCTCTCGTGGGCGTGGAGGGCGCCGCGCAGACGCGCGAGCATACGGTTGATGGACAGCGTGAGGCGGCTGATCTCGTCGGCCGTCCCCGGGGCGGGCTCGGGGACGCGGCGTTCGAGGTCGCCCCGGGCGATCGCCTCGGCCGTCTCCACGACGTCGTCCAGCGGGCGCAGGCCCCTGCGGATGACGGCGGTCCCGGCGGCCAGCGCGAACCCGAGCATGACCAGACCGACCACCACCTGGATCGCGACGAGCCGGTGCACGGTGGCGATGACCGGGCGCAGGGGTTCGCCCAGCAGGACGACGGCGTCCTGCTCGGGCAGTCGCAGCACCTTGACCCGGTACTCGTCCCCCTCCCGTTCGACCGTGAACACGCCCTCGGGGGCGCTGTCGGTGTCGATGTCGCGGACCAGTGTGGGCCCCGAACCCTGGAGGCGGTGCACCTTGGGGTGGCTGTCGCCCGGCACCCGGGTGACGAACTCGGCGATGAAGTCGCCGGGAGCGCGGATCTGTTCGACGAGCTGGTCGGGGCTCTTGGTGAAGATCTCGTCCTGGTTGGCGCGGACGAACGACGCGCTGGTCTCGATCCGCTCGTCCAGCCGGTCGACCAGGTAGGAGCCGAGGAAGGTCGAGCTCGCCACCGCCACCACGCTCAGCGCGAGCAGCATCAGGACGGCGTTGACCACCACCATCCGGCCGCGCAGGGTCCGCCACGGGGCCCTCACTCGGGATCGCCCTCGCGCAGCGCGTAGCCGAAGCCCCGCTGGGTGCGGATGAGGTTCGGGCCGTGGGCGCCGAGCTTGCGCCGCAGGTACCCGACGTAGGTGTCGACGATGTTGGAGCCGCCCGTGTAGCCCTCGCTCCACACCTCGTCGATGATCTGCGGGCGCGAGAGCACCCGTCCGCTGTTGAGCATCAGGTAGCGGAGCAGGTCGAACTCGGTGCGCGAGAGCGGCACGGGGTGACCGGCCCTGCGCACCACGCAGGCGCGCTCGTCCAGTTCGACGTCCGCGAAGCGCAGGACGCCGTCGCCGGGGTCGGGGGCGTTCCCCGGGCGCGTGCGACGCAGGACCGCCCGCACCCGCGCCACCAGTTCGTCGGTGTTGAACGGTTTGGTGACGTAGTCGTCGCCGCCGTAGGTCAGACCCGCGACGCGCTCGCTGTGGGCGTCCTTCGCGGTGAGGAAGACGATGCCCAGGCCGGGCCGGGAGCGCCGCAGCGCGCGACACACGTCGAACCCGTCCCCGTCGGGGAGCATGACGTCCAGTACGACCAGGTCCGGCCCGAAGAGGTGGGCGGCGGTGTGCGCCTCGGCCGCCGTGGCGGCGGTCCGCACCTCGAATCCGTGGAACTCCAGCACGGTCGCGACCATGTCGAGGATGTTGGGTTCGTCGTCGACGACGAGGATCTTGGCTTGCATGATCGGTCCATCACAGCCGAAGGGGATGAGAGAGCGATGAGAGCCCAGGTCACGGGCTTGTCGTCGCCCGGACCCGGGCCCGATGGTAACCCCGCGGCCCGACCGGGACGGCCATCCGGCGGTTGCCCCCGCCTCCGATCCAAGGCAGAGTAGGAAAAAACCTAGGAAGGTTAGGATCATCATGCCGCGTGTGGGACTCACCCGGGACACCCTGGTGTCCGCCGCCGCCGACGTCGCCGACGAGATCGGGTTCGACCGCCTGTCTCTGGCGGTCCTCGCCGAGCGGTTCGGCGTGCGTGACGCCAGTCTCTACACGCACGTGAAGAGCCTGGCCGACCTCAAGGAGAGCGTCGCGCTCCTGGCCCACGACGAGTGGGCCGACACCCTCGGGCGTGCGGTGGCCGGCCGCTCCGGGCACACGGCGCTGCGAGCCTTCGCGGACGCCTACCGGGCGTTCGCGACCGGCCATCCGGGCCGCTACGCCGCCACCCGCCACCCCGTCCCACCCGAACGGCTCGACGCGTCCACCGGGGTGACACGCATCATCGACACCTGCTTCGCCCTGCTGCGCGGCTACGAGCTGACCGGGCAGGACGCCACCGACGCGGTCCGCCTGCTACGCAGCACCTGCCACGGCTTCAGCGACCTCGAGGCGGGGGGGGGGGGGGGCCCCCCCCCCCCCCCCCGGGGGGGGGGGGGGGGCGGGGGGGGCGCCGCCCCCCCCCCACGGGTACACCGGGGGGGGGTCGGGGGCCCG
>NZ_JBEYHA010000045.1:0-43880 GCF_040635075.1 Nocardiopsis sp. NPDC007018 | reverse complement strand
CCTCCAAGGGCCTGGGGATGCGGCTCGTGGAGGCCCGGGACGGGTACGCGGTGGTGGAGATGGTCGTGGGGCCGCTCATGCTCAACGGCCACCCCGCGTCGGGTCAGGGCCTCCTCTGCTCCGGAACGGTCGGGGCCTGGTAGGCGCTGGCCTGGAGTTCCCACAGCTCCCGGTAGAGGCCGCCGCCGGCCATCAGTTCGGTGTGCGTGCCCTCGGCGACCACGCGGCCGCGTTCGAGCACCACGATGTGGTCGGCCATCCGTACCGAGGCCAACCGGTGCGTGATGAGGACCACGGCCGCCCCGGTGCGACGGGCGTGCGCGTGCACGGACGCGAAGAACCCGTGTTCGGCGCGGGCGTCCATCGCCGCGGTCGGCTCGTCCGCGATGAGCAGCGGCACCGTGTCACCGTCGTCGCCCCGGTAGAAGGACCGGGCGGCCGCGAGCCGCTGCCACTGGCCGCCGGACGGCTCGACCCCGTGGGCGAACCGCTTGTCCAGCAGGGTGTCCCATCCGTTCCGGAAGCCCGCGACCACGCCGTCGGCCTGGGCCGCCGCCGTGGCGCGGGCGAACCGCTCGGCGCAGGCCGCGCTGCTCATCACCGTGTTGCCGCGCGCCGTGAGCGGCCAGTGGGTGTGGTCCTGGGCGATCACGGCGATCCGTTCGCGCAGGCTCACCCCGTCCACACCGGACAGGTCGGTGCCGTCCCAGCACACGCTCCCCTCCTGGGGCGTGTACAGCCCCGAGAGCAGCTTGGCGAGCGTGCTCTTGCCCGAACCGTTCTCCCCGACCAGCGCCACGGTCCGGCCCCGGTGGAACGTGAGGTTCACGCCCTCCAGGGCCGGGCCCTCGCCCGACGGGTAGGAGAAGGTGAGGTCCCGCAGCTCCACACGGTCGAACCCGGCGGGGGCGGGTGCCAGACCGGACCGGGGCAACCGGGCCCGGGCCTCGCGCTGGAAGGTCGTGAAGTCGGAGAAGTACAGACCCGACTCGTACACCCCGGCCACCGCGTGCAGGGTGTTGCCGAGGGCACCCTGCGCCACACGGACGGCGACGACGGCCGCGCCGGCGACCGCGATCGGTACCACTCCCTGGACCAGGAGCACGGCCAGCGCCGCGAACACCCCGGCCGTCATGACCCCGCTGGCGGCGTCCCCGGCGAGTCGCACCACGGACTGTCGGGTGGCCAGCTTCAGGTGGATGTCCAGCTCCCGGCGGGCGACGCGGTCGAACCCGGAGAGCAGGCGCCGCTCCATCGTGAACGAACGCACCTCGGCGGCGCTCTCCCGCGCGGTCATGAGCTGCTCCAGCATGAACTTGCGGCGCCGCCCCTCGGTGAAGGCGAGCACCATCCGGTACCGCGTGCGCGCCGCCGAGGCCGCGCTCCACCACTGGGGGAGCATCGTCAGGGCCAGCAGGGGTACCAGCACCGGGTGCAGGGCGGCGAGGACACCCGCCGCGGCGACGATGCCCACCAGGCCGGTGAGCAGGTCCGTGGCCTGGCGGACCAGCGCCCCGGCCTCGTCGCAGCCCTTGGCGTGTGAGCGGAACAGATGGTCGTGGAAGTCGCTGTCGTCGAAGGCCCGCAGTTCCACGGAGGTGGCGTCGCGCAGCAGGCTCCGTTCGGCGGCCAGGACCACCTTGGGTGTGAGCCGGGCCTGGGACCGCCCGGCGAGGGCGCCGAAGCAGCCCCGGGAGAGCAGCGCCACGGCGAGCAGGAGCAGAGAGGGGAGCGCGGCGGCCACCCGGGCGGCGGTGGGCACCTCGGCGAAGAGCTCGGTGAGCACGGAGGTGGTGGCGACCAGCGCCCAGGCGGTGGCCGCGCCGCTGCCGAGAGTGAACACGACCGTCGACACCAGGTCGCGCGGGCCGGCCCGCCAGGCCAGCGCGGCCGCGCGGCCGAGGAGTTCGGGCATGTGGCGGGCGATCCGGTACCAGGAGGCCCCGGCGAGGTCGGCGTGGTGCCCGAGCCACCGGGGCGGGGTGAGTTCTGGCAGGTCGAGTCCGCTGTCGGGCTCCTCCGGTTCGAGGGTTTCGGGAGCGTGGGCGGTACGCACGGGTGGTCCTCCTGAGGGCCGGGGCTGGTTCGGGAGGTGCCGATCATGGCCCGGGCGAACGACGTCGCGGGGAGCCCTCGGGAGTTGCGGACGGTCCGGATCCCGGTGTCGGCGCGAGAGCGCGCCGAGGGGCCGGGAGGGTCGCGTTCGGATTCCCGGGGAAAGTCGCGATCCGAATACCTGTACGAATCGGCCGAGCGCTAAGCCCGCCCGGAGGTCGCCGGTGGCGGACGGCCCGGTGTCCGCAAACCCGGGGCGGCCGGGCGGTGGCGCGCGGACCGGGTGGCCCGGTCCCGGGCCTCCACAGGGGGCTCAGGAGGTGGTGCGTTCGATGATGAGGTCGGCGTCGCCGCGCAGCTTCCGCACGGCTCGGGAGAGCGTGCTCTTGACGGTGCCGACGGTGACGCCCATGCGTTCGGCGATCTGGGCCTCGGTGAGGTCCTCGTAGTAGCGCAGCACCACGGTGGCGCGCTGCCGGGCGGGCAGTCGCTCGATGGAGCGGCCCACGACGTCGGCCAGGTCGCTGCGCCAGGTGGGGTCGTCGATCCGCTGTTCGGGGATCTCGTCGGTGGGGTAGACGTCCAGGCGCTTACGGCGCCACTCGGAGATCTGGGTGTTGACCATGGCCCGGCGCACGTAGCCGTCCCGGGCGCGAGGGTTGGCGATGCGGCCCCAGGCGAGGAAGGTCTTGACGAGCGCGGCCTGGAGGAGGTCCTCGGCGTCGGCGTGGCTGTTGGTGAGGGAGCGGGCCATGCGGAGCAGGGCCGGTCCGCGTTCGGACACGTACGCGTCGAACTCCTCGGACCTGGGTGTCCGTGTCGTTCCGTTCACACTCGTCACCGCCCTTCGCGGGCCGTGCCGACCCAGCCGCGTGTGCCGCCTTCACGGGCCGCCCTGGAGTCTCACTCTCACACAGCGAACGCAAACCCCCAGGAATCTGACCACCACGTGCCGACAAACCGCACCAACTGCGAACAAACACCGTGGGGGAGTCGGGTGGTGTCGGCCGCGGACGCGGCCCGGGCGTGTCGTGGCGTGGCCGTTCGGGGCGCGTCGATCACCTCGTGCGCACAAAGTGTGTACAAATGCTTGCGTGCGGTGACGGAGCATCGTGGAGTGGCGACGTGGCGCTTCCCCGGGGAGGCAGGCGAAGCGGCCGCCCGCGCCGGCGCGGTGCGCACCGTGGCGGGGCGCCGACACGAACGGACGGGTGTCGGCGTGTGAACGGGCGTTTCGGGAGACGGGGGAGACAATGGGCGCAGACGGACGAGTCGGTCTACAAGGGGGCGCGAAGGACATGTCAGTGATGACGGACCGTGATCGGAGCCGTAGGCGGTTCACCGCCGCCGTGCTCGGCGCCGACGCCGTACCCGAGCCCACTCCGGTCCACCACCGCGTCGCGCGCGGCGTGGTCGTCGACGCCACCTCGTACATGCTCTGTGTGGCCACAGCCGCGGGTGAGGAGCGGTTCCTCTACGAACGCGTCACCTCCTTCTGGCGCGGTGGCGAGGTCATGCCCGGTGAGCTCCGCCCGGGCGACGACGTCGTGGTGCGGTGCTCGCACGACGGCCGTCTGGTCGCCGAGCGGGTGTGGGCCCAGGCCGCCCGGGCCACCGGTGTCATCACCGACCGCGAGGGCGACTGCCTCAGTATCGACCCCGGCCACGGGCGCCCGCGCCTGTCCGTGGTCCTGCCCTACCGCTCCTCGGGGCGCATCGGGGTGCGCCACCCCCGACTGGAACCGGGATACCTGTTCGACGCGGTCGGGGTCTGGAGGAACGGCGAGGTCGAGGCGGTCCGCCCGGTCACCACGCAGCCGCCGTACCCGCTGGGTTCCACCCCGCGCCGACCGCCCACACGCGAGTACTCCACGACCGTGTCCGGGATCGCCACCTGGTACGACCCGGCCTGGGGGCGCGCGAGCCACCTGGACCCGAGAGCCGTGGCGGCGGGGGCCGCCTATCCGGCGCTCGACCGGGTCGGACACGGGGACGGGTGCGACCGGCGCACCTCCTGTGTGCCGTTGCCCCTGCTGTCCACGGGCGCCACGCTCAGCCTGCGCAACGACTGCACCGGTGACACCGCCGTCGTTCCCGTCGTCGACTGCGCCGCCGCTGACAGCTGGCTGTGCGACCTCTGCCCCTCCTGTGGGAGCCAGAGCGCGGGCCGCCTCGCCTCCCTCACCATGACCTCCTTCGTCGCCCTCGGCGGGCGGCTGGAGGCGGGCTGCTTCAACGCGACCATGACCGTCGCCGACCAGGAGGGGTGACCCATGTTCCCGGAGGTTCTCGAAGCGGTCCGCGAGGTCGCGCTACCGCTCCTGGCCGCCCTGCTCCTGCTCGGCGCGGCCGCCAAGGCCGACCCGCGCGCCGCCGGTACGGGCGTGTCCGTGCTGCTGCCGGAGCGCCTGCGCCGTCCGCTCACCCTCGCCACCTGCGTGCTGGAGGCGGCCCTCGCGGTGGCGCTGCTGACCGCGACCGGCCTCCTCGGCGACGCCGCCCGGGTGCTCACCGCCCTGATGTTCGCGGCGTCGTTGGTGCTGCTGCTGGTGGCCCGCCGCCGCGACCCGGAGGCCGGGTGCGGGTGCTTCGGCGGACTGAGCCGGGCGCCGATCGGCTGGCGCACGCTCACCCGCACCGGACTGCTGGCCGCGGGCGCGGCGGCGACGGTCGGGCTGGCGCCCACCGGCTGGGAGGTGGCCTCGACCCCGACCGTGACCCACGGGGTGGTGCTCGGCGCGCAGCTGCTCGTGCTGGCCCTGCTCAGCCCCGAAATCCGGGAGGCGGCGGCCCGGGCCGCCACGTCCGAACCCTGCGCCCTGCGCGAGGTCTCCGAACGCCGGACCCTGCGCCGACTGCGCGGCAGCGAGGTCTGGCGGACGAACACCAAGGTGATGCTCAAGGACACCCCCGAGGAGACCTGGCGGCACGGCTGCTGGCGGTTCGTGCGCTACGACGGCCTGCGCCACGGCCGCCGTGTGGACGTGGTCTACGCGGTGCGGATCGGCGGCCCGCGCCGGACCGGGGTCCGCGCCGTCCTGGTGGACCGTGAGAGCGGCACGGTGATCGCCTCCTTCGGCGCGGTGACCACGCTCGACCTCCAGGGGCCGCCGCGCAGGCTGCCCCGGCCGCGCGAGGCGGCGCGACGGGACGCTGCCGAGGGCCGGGGCGGACCCAAGCCCGGCACCCTCGCCAAGGAGTTCCCGGGCGAGTCCGGGCGCGGTCTGGACCGGATCAGAGCATCTGACCCTGTCGTTTGATGGCCGCCTCGCTGAAGTCGAGGAGGAGCTGTTCGTAGTCCTCGGCCCCGCCGGGGCCCATCACGGAGGTGGTGCCCAGCAGGCCGCCGTTGCGGTACATGACGGTGTACATCTGGTTCTCGCCGCCGTCGTCCCTGACCTGGATGGAGAAGGAGCGCGACTCGTCGCCGACCGGGGGGACGTCCAGGTCGGCGACGCCGTACTCGGAACTGCTGCCGTCCTCGTAGGTGGCGGTGTACTCGGCGCAGGCGTCGGGTGGGCGGACGGCCAGGGCCTCGGCCGCGGTCTCCTCGTCGAGTTGGACGAGGATGTGTGAGACGTTGCCCTTCTCCCACTCGTAGGCGGCCACGGAGGCGGGGGCGTCGCGCACCGCCTCCAGGTCGCCCCAGCGGTTGGCGGCGTCCATGCACTCGGGCTTGTCCAGCTCGGTGGAGGCCCGGACCTCCTCCGAGTACCGCACTGTGACAAGCTCGGAGTAGGTTCCGGCCTCACTGCTCTCGGGGAGCAGGGTCACGTCGCCGACGTTGATCGGCTGGGCGTCGTGGAGTTGGGCGGCGGCCTCGGCGTTGGCGTCGTCGCTCTGGGCCCCGTCGGCGCCTCCGCACGCGCTCAGGACGATCGCCGAGGTCAGCGCGACCGCGACGGGCAGGGCCGCGCCCGGAGCGGAACGGGCAGAACGATGACGCAAACGCATGGTGATATCTCCTCGTTTGTGCGATATTTCCGCTTGGAGCGGTGACCGGCCCGGGTCACTCATTGCCGAGAGTGTCGCGGGGTTAGCACAAAGTATTGAGGAAGGACCATGGTGTCGGAGTCGAAATCGCCATATCTGCGGGCGGTACTGGAGTCCATTCCCGCGTACAAGCCCGGCCGCGAGGTCGTCGGACCGGACGGACGCTCCATCAAGCTGTCCTCCAACGAGAGCCCGCTCGGGCCGCTCCCGTCCGTGCGTGAGGCCGTCTCCCGGGCCGCCGCCGACCTCAACCGCTACCCGGACCCGGGGGCCGCCGAGCTCGTCACCAGGCTCGCCGCGCACCTGGGCGTCCCCGAGGAGCACGTCGCGCTCGGCGCGGGCTCGGTCGGCCTGCTCCAGCAGCTCCTGGAGGCCGTCGGGGAGCCCGGAGCCGAGGTCGTCTACGCCTGGCGTTCCTTCGAGGCCTACCCGCTCCTCGCCGAGCTGTCCGGTGTCACGTCGGTCCGGGTCCCCCTCAAGGACGAGACCCACGACCTGGAGTCACTCCTCGCCGCCATCACCGACGACACCCGCATGGTGCTGGTGTGCAACCCCAACAACCCGACCGGCACGGCCGTACGGGAGCGGGAACTGGTCGACTTCCTCGACCGCGTCCCCGACCACGTGCTCGTCGTCCTGGACGAGGCCTACCGCGAGTACGTGCGCGACCCCGAGGTCCCGGACGGCGTCACCCTGTACGGGAACCGGCCCAACGTCGCGGTCCTGCGCACCTTCTCGAAGGCCTACGGCCTGGCCGCCGTCCGCCTCGGCTTCCTCGTCGGCCACCCCTCGGTGACGGCCGCCGTGCGCAAGACCCTCGTGCCCTTCGCCGTCAACCACCTCGCCCAGGCTGCCGGGATCGCCTCCCTGGACGCCGAAGGGGAGCTCCTGGAGCGTGTGGAGACCACCGTGAAGGAGCGTGAGCGCGTCCGTGAGGGCCTCGTGGCCGCCGGGTGGACCGTGCCCCCCAGTGAGGCGAACTTCGTGTGGCTGCGGCTGGATGAGGACACCCTCGACTTCGCCGCCGCGTGCGCGCGGGAGGGCGTCTCGGTGCGTCCGTTCGACGGCGAGGGCGCCCGCGTGAGCCTGGGCACCCCCGAGGAGAACGACGTGTTCCTCGGCGTGGCCACCGCCTACGCCCGGCGCCGCTGACCCGAGGCCCCGAGGGCGCCGGGAACGCCGACGGGGGCGGCCCCCAAGAGGAGCCGCCCCCGTCCGGGATGCCCGGGCGGGCTACTTGCCCGCCGCGTCCTTGTCCAGCTTCTCCACGATCAGCCGGTAGAGCTGGCGCGGACGGCCGGGCTGGAGCGTGCGGTTGGGCGGCAGCGGCCAGGCCAGGCCCTCCTCCACCAGGGTGCGCAGCAGGCGCCGTGCCGTCCGGGAGGTGACCCCGAGCATGCGCCCGGCGTTCTCCGCGTCGACCACCAGCGGCCCGTCCTCCTCGGCGATCTTCTCTGAGAGGCGGACCAGGGTCTCGCGGCCCTTGGTGCGCAGCGGCTCCGACGACTGCCGGGCCGGGGCGCGCTGGGCCGGGACCAGCGAACGGCCCTCGCGGTCCACCGCGAAGCTCTGCCGTGAGGCCTGCGCGCGGTTGAGCGCCGCGCGGGCGTGCGACTCGGCGTCCTGGGTGGTGCGGCCCATACCGATGCCGACCTCGATCGCGATCCCCAGCTCCGCCTTGATCCGCTCCACGAACGGCGGCTGCCGGAACCCCTCGGTGGCGGTCACCAAAGAGCCGCGCGTGGCGGTCACCATGAACGAGTGGTCGTCCAGCCGGTGCGCCGTCGCGTTGATCCGGTGGGCCTCCTGGAGCAGCAGACGGTGCAGGGAGAGCCGCAGTTCCTCACGCCAGTAGCGCGGGGTGGAGCGCCGGGAGGAGTCGCGCAGGGTGGGCACGTCCACGACGACCACCCCGAGCTGGGCCTCCTCCAGACGGTGGTGCGCACCCAGCAGACCGGCGGTCTGGAGGGCGCTGCGCACACCCGCGTTGGTGGGCCGCAGCCGGATCACCGGAACCCCGATGGCCTCCAGCCGCTCGGCGACCCCGCGCACACAGGTGATCGCCATCTTGGTGGCCTTGCGCCGCCACAGGCCCTCGTGGAAGGAGGTGAGCTGGGCGGTGTTGGTCAGCTCCTCGTGCACGTGGATGCCGTCCACGGGCAGGTCGACCTCGGAGTAGGCCTCCACCACGTCGGCGCGGCTGAGGACGTCCAGACTGGCTCTGGTCGGGTCGTATCGATCGTCCAGTGTCGCTCGGAGCAGGGCCTCGTGCAGGCTCGCCCCGCCGAGTGGCACGAAGGTCGCGGGCATGGTCAACACGCCCGCCTTCCGCGCGAACTCGTAGGGGACAGGGCTGGCGAACAGGTAGGCGTCGATCGCCGACCCCAGCCTGACGACCTTGTCCGTCGCCTCTTGCTCGTCTCGGTAGGCGGCGGCGATGAGTCTGGCGTTGAGGGGTCCAGTGGACCCCGGACCCATGAGCATGACCCGTTCGACCACCTCATGAGGTCCTATGACGCCGATCGTCAAATCGCCAGTACGCTGCGCACTCACCTCGGGTTGCTCCCCGCTACCATTCCACGCTCTTCACTATGTGCGCCCACTGGTTTCCCGACCCGATCTCTGTCACGGCATGATTGCCGAGATCGTACCCATTGTGCGGGGCCAAAGAAGATCGTTTTCCATATCAACGCCGAAAGCCCGGGTGGGAGGAGGCCCCCCACCCCGGCTTGAACTGCGCCTACGGCTCCTACGAGACGGTGACGCGCTCCACGTCGCCGCCCAGCGCGGCGAGCCGCGACGCGAACTGAGCGTGACCGCGGTCAACCAGATAACCAGGCGCCACGATTGTCTCACCTTCGGCGACCAGTCCGGCGAGGACCAGGGCCGCGCCGGTGCGCAGATCGTGGGCGATCACCTCGGCGCCGCGCAGGTTCGTGGAACCGTGCACGATGGCGCGGGTGCCCTCGACCTCGATCTTGGCGCCCATCTTGTTGAGCTCGTCGGCCAGGGCGAAGCGGCCGTCGTAGATGGCCTCGTGGATGTAGCTCTCGCCCTCGGCCAGGGTGGCCAGCGCCATCAGCGGCGACTGGAGGTCCGTGGCGAAGCCCGGGAACGGCGAGGTCACCGCGTTGATCGGGCGCAGCGGCACGGACGGGTCCCGCTGGACGTGCAGGACGGCGCCCTCCTGGGAGAAGCCGACCCCCATCTGCTCCAGCTTCCAGCGCGCCACGCCCAGGTGGTCCAGGTGGGCGCCCACCAGGCTGACCTCGCCACCGGTGGCGGCGACGGTCATCGCGAACACACCGGCGTCGATGCGGTCGGACATGATGCTGTGCTCGACGGCGGTGAGCTCCTCGACGCCCTCGACGGTGATCAGACCGGTGCCGCCACCGCTGATCTTCGCGCCCATGGCGGAGAGGAAGTTGATGACGTCGATGACCTCGGGCTCGAGGGCCGCGTGCTCGATCACGGTGGTGCCGGGAGCCAGCACGGCCGCCATGAGGAGGTTCTCGGTGCCGGTGTGGGACGGGGTGTCCAGGTACAGACGACCGCCCCGGAGCCGGCTCGCCTCCACGTTGATGTGGTTGCGCTCCAGGTCCTCGGTGACCTCCGCGCCCAGGCGGGCGAAGCCGCGGTAGTGGAAGTCGAGGTTGCGGCTACCGAGGTTGCAGCCGCCGACGCCCTCGATGCGGGCGCGGCCGGTGCGGTGCATCAGCGCCGGCACGAAGAGCACGGAGCCACGGAAGCGGGCCGCGATATCGGCGGGCAGGACGGCGCGCTCGGGGTCGTTGAGGCCGCAGGCGTCGATGACGACGGTGCGCTCGGACTCGTGGAACTCGACCTTGGCGCCCACGTGTTCGGCGAGCTCAAGTGCGCGGTAGACGTCCTCGATGACGGGGACGTTCCGCAGCACGGTACGTCCCTTGGACGCCAACAGGGCGGCCCCGATCATCGGCAGGACGGCGTTCTTCGCGCCTTGGATGAACGCCGTTCCGCTGAGGGGGCGTCCGCCGCGGACGCGGTAACGAACCTCCTGGCCCATGCTCATGTGCTCCTTCGTGAGGCAGATGTGAAAAGAAAGGGTCACCCTCGTCGGGTATCGCCTGTATGCGTTTGAGACGCGGGTTCGCCCTGAAACGTTGTGACCATCTCGTGTGACCTGCACGGCCGGTGAGCCGGTCGGTTCGCGACGACTCTATAGCAAGCGGATCGCGAAAATCCGCCCAGAACGTGGTATACCCGCAGATCGCGGTTGAAGTCCCGCCAAACGGCCAAAGAGGCATTACGCCGGAGGGAGAGACCATGGGTCGTACGCATGGCTGGCCGTTACTTCGGTGTTGCCTACGACCTCACCACCATACGTGCTCCCGCAGCCGAAACGACGTCCCCGTGCGCGGAATCACGCGCGCGGCGTCGGTCAGAGCACCGGCGCCGCGCCGGTCAGGCGCTCGTGGATCTCCTTGTAGCGGGACAGAGTGCGCTCCACCACGTTCTCGGGAAGCTCCGGCGGAGGGGTGTCGGAGGCGCGGTCCCAGCCCGAGGCGGGCGAGGTCAGCCAGTCGCGCAGGATCTGCTTGTCGAAGGACGGCTGGGGTCGGCCGGGGCGCCACTCGTCGGCGGGCCAGTACCGGGACGAGTCCGGGGTGAACACCTCGTCGGCGAGGACCAGCCCGCCGGAGGCCGAACGGCCGAACTCGAACTTGGTGTCGGCCAGGATCACGCCGCGCTCCCGAGCGACGTCGCGGCCGCGCCCGTACACGCGCAGGGTGAGGTCGCGCAGCTCGTGGGCGAGCGCCTCGCCGTGCCGTTCCGCCACCACCGAGAACGGCACGTTCTCGTCGTGGTCGCCGACCTCCGCCTTCGTGGCCGGGGTGAACACCGGTTCGGGCAGCTCGGAGCCGTCCACCAGCCCTTCGGGGAGCGGGACCCCGCACACCGTGCGGTCCACCCGGTACTCCGCCAGCCCGGACCCGGCCAGGTAGCCGCGGGCGACGCACTCCACCGGAACCATGTCCAGGCGCTCGCAGACCAGGGTGCGCCCGGCCCAGTCGGCGGGCGCGCCCTCGGGCGGCGTGTCGGAGACGACGTGGTTGGCGACCAGATTTCCGAGGCGCTCGAACCACCACAGGGACAGCTGGGTGAGCAGGCGGCCCTTCCCCGGGATCTCGGTGGGCAGCACCCAGTCGAAGGCCGACACGCGGTCGCTGGCCACCATCACCAGGGCGCCCGAGTCCGTCGAGTACAGGTCGCGCACCTTGCCGGTGTGCAGGTGGGTCAGCCCCGGGACCTCGACGGGTTCGGGAACGGTGACGAAGCCACTCATGACGCTTCTCTCTCGGTCGTGCCGTCCGTGCTCTGCGAGGGCCGCCGGACGGCGGCCGCAAGCGCCGGGGCCCGCGGTCGCGGACCCCGGCGGGGGTTCGGGAGACGGCCCCCGGGCCGCCTACACCTCGGCGGAGGCGCGCTCGGCGATGTCGGTGCGGTAGAACGAACCGCGCAGTTCGATCCGGCTCGCCGCCTCGTAGGCGCGCTCACGGGCCTGACGCAGGTCCGCGCCGGTACCGACCACGTTCAGCACCCGGCCGCCGTTGGCCTTGACGTCGCGCACCCCGTCCCAGGCGGTGCCCGCGTGCAGCACGTAGGCGCCCTCCAGGGCGTTCGCGGCGTCCAGGCCCCCGATGAGGTCGCCCCTGACCGGGTCGCCCGGGTAGTTCTCCGCCGCGACCACGACGGTCACCGCCGCTCCGGACTTCCACTGGAGCGAACCGATCGCACCCAGCCCGCCGGTGTCGGTGGCCTGGAGGACCGCCCCGATCGGGGTGGCCAGGCGGTCGAGCACGACCTGGGTCTCGGGGTCGCCGAACCGGGCGTTGAACTCCACCACCCGCGGGCCCTTGGACGTCAGCGCCAGACCCACGTAGAGCAGGCCCTGGTAGCGGTGGCCCCGGCGGTTCATCTCGGACACGGTCGGCCGCACGACCGACTCCATGACCTCGTCGACCAGCCCGGCGGGCGCCCACGGCACGGGCGCGTAGGCGCCCATGCCGCCCGTGTTGGGCCCCTGGTCGCCGTCGTAGGCGCGCTTGAAGTCCTGGGCGGGCAGCAGGGGCAGAGCGTGGGCGCCGTCGGTGAGCACGAACAGGGAGACCTCGGGACCGTCGAGGTACTCCTCGATCACCACCCGGCCGCACTCCCGGGCGTGCCGCTCGGCGAGGGCGCGGTCCTCGGTCACCACGACGCCCTTGCCCGCGGCCAGGCCGTCGTTCTTCACCACGTACGGGGCGCCGAACTCGTCGAGGGCCTCGGAGACCTGGCTCGCGCTCCGGCACACCCGCGCCTTGGCGGTGGGCACGCCCGCGGCCTCCATGACCTCCTTGGCGAAGGCCTTGGAACCCTCCAGCCGGGCGGCCTCCCTGTCGGGGCCGAACACCGGGATGCCCCGGTCACGCAGGGCGTCCGCGACCCCGGCCACCAGCGGTGCCTCCGGTCCGATCACGACCAGCTCGGCGCGGATGCGCGCGGCCAGCTCGGTCACGGCCAACCCGTCCGTCACGTTGATGACGTGGTTCTCGGACAGGTCCGAGATCCCCGGGTTGCCGGGGGCGCTGTGGATGCTGGTGACGCCCGGATCAAGGGACAGGGCGCGGACGAGTGCGTGCTCGCGGCCTCCGCCGCCGAGAACGAGGGCTTTCACTACAGGGGGCCTCTTCTTCTACTGGAGGAGTGTCGTGTGTCGCCGAGTCAGACCAGCGAGCGCAGCTGGAGGGTCTCCTCGCGGCCCGGACCGACGCCGATGGCGGAGATCGGGGCACCGGCCATCTCCTCAAGAGTACGCACGTAAGCCTGCGCGTTCTTGGGGAGTTCCTCGAATGTCCGGGCACCCGTGATGTCCTCGGACCATCCGTCGAAGTACTCGTAGACCGGCGTCGCGTGGTGGAAGTCGGTCTGCGTCATCGGGATCTCGTCGTGACGCACGCCGTCGACGTCGTAGGCCACGCACACGGGGATGCGCTCCAGGCCGGTGAGCACGTCGAGCTTGGTCAGGAAGAAGTCGGTGATGCCGTTGATCCGGGTGGCGTAGCGGGCGATCGGGGCGTCGAACCAGCCGCAGCGGCGGTCGCGGCCGGTGGTCACGCCGTACTCGCCGCCCTGGGTGCGCAGCCAGTCGCCCTGCTCGTCCACGAGCTCGGTCGGGAAGGGGCCCGAGCCGACACGGGTCGTGTAGGCCTTGAGGATGCCGACGACCTTGGTGATGCGGTTGGGGCCGATGCCCGCACCGGCCGCGGCGCCGCCGGAGGTGGGCGAGGAGGACGTCACGAACGGGTAGGTGCCGTGGTCGATGTCCAGGAGGGTGCCCTGCGAGCCCTCCAGGTAGATCGTCTTGCCCTCGTCCAGCGCCTTGTTGAGGATCAGGGAGGTGTCGGCGACGTGCGGCCGCAGCTTCTCGGCGTAGCCCAGGTACTCCTCGATGATCGGCTCGGCCTCGAGGGCGCGCCGGTTGTACACCTTGGTGAGGAGCTGGTTCTTGTCGTGGAGGGCGAGCTCGATCTTCTTGCGCAGGATCTTCGGGTCGAACATGTCCTGCACGCGCACGCCCTGGCGGGTGACCTTGTCGGCGTAGGTCGGGCCGATGCCGCGGCCGGTGGTGCCGATCTTGCCCTTGCCGAGGAAGCGCTCGCTGACCTTGTCGAGGGCCCGGTGGTAGGGCATGATCAGGTGCGCGTTGGCCGAGATGACCAGGCGGGAGGTGTCCACGCCCCGCTCCTGGAGGCCGCGCAGCTCCTCGAACAGCACGCCCGGGTCGATGACGACGCCGTTGGCGATCACCGGGACCACGTTCGGGGACAGGATGCCGGAGGGCAGCAGGTGGAGGGCGTACTTCTGGTCGCCGATGACCACCGTGTGACCGGCGTTGTTGCCGCCCTGGTAACGGACCACGTAGTCCACGCGGTCACCGACCAGGTCGGTCGCCTTGCCCTTGCCCTCGTCGCCCCACTGGGCACCCACGAGCGTGATCGCCGGCATTGGTCTCTACCTCTTCGCTCGACACCTGGCCGGGGCGTTTTCCGACCCCGGACACGGAAGAACCCCTGGCGCAAGGCAGCGACAGGGGCCGTTGCGTATTGAGCGTACACGACCTGCGCATCCGGGTTAAGTGGGGCTTTGCGCCCTTCGGGTCACCGTGGTGCGGCGCACCCCTCCGGGACCGTCGGCGGGGAGGCGGGGCCGTGGTCGCCCGGGCCCCGCCCCCGGCCGGCGCGTGCGTGTTCCCACACCGCGTCGGGCCCGTCGGCGAACCCGGGGATCAGGCGTTCAGCACCCGGTCGGCCTCCGCGCTCGACTCCCGGAGGAAGGTCGCGCAGCGCTCCGCCTCCTCGGTGTCACCGATCTGCTCCGAGGCCCGGCTCAGGGCGTGCAGGGCGCGCAGGAAGCCCTGGTTCGGCTCGTGCTCCCACGGGATCGGGCCGTGCCCCTTCCACCCCGAGCGGCGCAGCTGGTCCAGCCCCCGGTGGTACCCGGTCCGGGCGTACGCGTAGGCGGCCACCGGCTGACCGTCGGCCAGGGCCAGCTCGGCGAGGCGGGCCCACGCGGCGGAGTAGCTCGGGAACCGTCCTGCCACCGGGGTCGGGTCGTCGGAGAAGGACAGCGCCTCGCGCGCCTCGGGGTCGTCGGCCAGTCGGGTCTCGGGCGGCTCGTTCAGCAGGTTCTGGTGCAGGTTCATGCCCCCATCCTGCCACCGGGCGGGTTCAGGGGGACCCGCGCCCGCGGAGCCGGGCCGTGGAGCCGTGCGTGGCCGCGTGCGCGCACACCGCGGCCCCGGCCAGGCCGACGGCCAGGACCGCGACCCCGGCCCCGGGGCACAGGGCGGGCGCCACCCACCCGTCCGACCCCACGTACGCGTACGGGCTCACACGGTTCAGGCCCGTCACCACGTTGCAGGCCGCCGCCCCGAGGAGGACACCGGAGAGCACGGCCATCCCCGAAGGCACCGCGCCGAGGAAGGGCGCCATCAGGTACACGGCCGAGACCGCCAGCAGGACGTTGGTCACCAGCAGCCAGGCGTTGTCGGCACCCGACGCCGAGGGCAGCAGCGCCAGCGCGGCCGCCACCGGCATCAGCACGCCGGAAGCGGCCACCGAGGCGGCGCGGACCCGTGTCCGGGCCCCGCCCAGCCGCTCCCACTCCCACAGGCGCGGGCGGTGGGCCCAGGCCCCGGCGGTGGCCGCGCACACGCACAGCAGCTCGGCCACGGGGACGCGCTGTTCCTCGTGGGGCCAGTCGAGGATCGCCACCGGGACCACCGCGCCCGCCGTGACCAGCCCCAGGACCGCCGCCGCGAGGGCCGCGGCCAGGGCCCCGAGCCCCGGCAGCAGGGAAGGGCGCAGGGTCACGGCCACCACGGCAGGTCCTCGGGCTCCACGGAACAGGAGGCGAGGGCGTCCTCGTTGGCGCTGATCCACGCCCGGACCTGGTCGGGGTCGGCCCCGGCGAAGGGACCCCCGTCCCGGGGGCCGCCCGGAAGCGACTCCGAGGCGAGCCAGGCCTGGAGTCCGGCCACCACGGCCGCCCGGCGCTCCTCCGGCGTGGCCCCCTCGTCCGTGCTGGCCACGCCCTTGGAGTCGCACACGAACACGTCGGGTGCCAGCCACTCGGCCACCGCCCACGGGACCTCTCGGCGGGGCTCCCAGCCGGGGTGGACGCGGAGCCAGAGCACGCCCCGGTCGACTCCGTCGAGTACCTCGCGGTCGCCGGTGGCCAGGCTCTGGTCCCGGACCTGGGCCGGTGTGGCGTCGGCCGACCCGTACGCGGCCACCACCGGCGCGGCCAGGTCGACGATCGGCGCGAGCTCGTCCGCGTGGCCCTCGTGCACGCAGTAGCGGACCCCGTCACGCGCCTCGCAGACCTCGGTGCCGCCCGTGGCGTGCACCACGAGCGGGAACGCGTACAGGTGCGGCAGGACGACGGCGGCCGCCACGGCCGCCACCGCCGCCGCGTGCGGGGCCGACGGGCGGCGCGGGGCGCGCAGCAGCGAGCTGGCCGTCCACGCCGAGGCGGCCGCCAACAGGAGGAAGAACCCCAGGCGGTAGAGGCCGAGCGCGGAGTTCTCCCGCACGCCCAGGAAGGTGTCGAAGGGCAGCTGGAGGGCGAGTGCCGTCCAGGCGTCGGTCACCAGCGGCAGGCTGGTGAACACGAACACCGCGCCGACCGCCACGGGCACGGCCACCAGCCCGCGCAGCGCCACCCCGCACAGGTAGCCGAACAGGGTGAGCGCCGCGAAACCGGTCAGCGCGCCCAGGACCGGCACCGGCTGGGGGAGGCCCGCTCCCGCCGAGGCCACGGCGGCGGTCAGGGGGAGCAGCCCCAGTAGATAGGCGCCCAGGCACCAGCCGGTGACCAGCGCCGCCTGCCGCACCGGGACGTCCCGCTCCACCCGGGGCTGCCAGGACTGGGCGAACACCAGGCTCGAACGGGCGAACCGAACCGCCACCAGGGCCGCCGCACCGGCGGCCACCGCGACCGGCAGCCGGGCCTGGGCCCCCACCTGCCCGGAGAGGTACACCCAGTCCAGCGCCCGCCAGGAGAGCTGGCCCCAGGTCGAGGCCAGGGTCAGGACCAGGATGAGCCCCGCCGGGACCAGCACCGCGTGCGGCGGCAGCGGCCAGAGCAGCGGGGAGGACGTCCAGCGGGCCTCGGGGGCGCTCACCCGCGTTCCCCCACCCGGGTGACCAGCTGGTCGTAGGCCCGTTCGAACCCGGAGCCGAGGCGGCTCCCGCCCGTCGAGTCGTCGATGAGGGCCTCCAGTTCCGTCACGGTGCCGTGGAACTCGATCCGGCCGCCCGCGAGAACCCCGACCCGGGAGCACAGGTGGGCGACGTCCTCGATGAGGTGGGTGGAGATCAGCACCGTGCGGTCCTCTCCCAGGCCGGCCAGGACCTCGCGCACGCGGAGCCGCTGCCCCGGGTCGAGCCCAGCGGTGGGTTCGTCCAGGACCAGGACCCGGGGGTCGTGGGCGAGGGCGGCGGCGATGGCCACGCGCTGGCGCTCGCCGCCCGACAGGGTGCGGGTGCGTCGTTCGGCCAGGTCGGAAAGGTCGACGGCGGCCAGGGCCGAGGCGGCCGCGGCCGCGCACTCACGGCGCTCGCGCCCGTGGACCCACGCCGCGTAGGCCACGGTGTCCGCGACGGAGAGCTCTCCGGCCAGCGAGAAGCGCTGCGGCACGAACCCCAGCTCCCGGCGGGCCAGGGTCCGGCCGGTCCTGGAGGAGAGGTCGTGCTCCCCGATGGCCAGCCGCCCCCCGCGCACGGGGAGCAGCGTCACGATGAGCGAGAGCAGTGTGGTCTTGCCCGCGCCGTTCGGCCCGAGGAGCCCGGTGACCCCGGGCTCCACGGTCCAGGTGAGGGAGTCCAGCACCCTGCGGCGGCCCCGGTAGCCGAAGTCCAGGCCCTCAGCGGTGACCCGCATCCGTCGGTGCCCCCTCCCTCTCCGGGGGCCGGAGGGGGCCGGTCAGCACCGCGTCACCCTCGCGGAGGACAGTTTGTTGCCGTTGGAGCTCCTGGTCTCGGTGAAGTACGTGCCCCTGCCGTCGCAGCCGCCCGAGGCCCGGAGCGATCCGGCGCCGAACCCGGAGCGGCTGTTCTCGGCCACGACCGCGTCGGGCCAGGCGGGGCGGTGCTTGCGCACCTCGACGGTCAGGGTCACCGAGCCCGCGCAGCCGGTGCGGGAGCCGACGCCGGAGATGTGGGTACCGGAGGTGGTGGGGGTGTCGGCGCCGAGCCCGCAGGAGGACGCCGCCGAGGGGGCGGCGTCGGCGGGTGACGCCCACACGACACTGGCGGCGGAACCGCCGACCAGGGCGGCACCGGCCACGAGCGCGCCGACGACCACCAGACGGAGAGATCGATTGCCTTCCACGATTCCTCGATCCGTTCGGGGGGAGGGTGCAGAAGGAATTCCCGGGGTCGGGGGCGCGAAACCGCAGGCGGAGGCGGTGTGTGGAGAGCGCGATTCGTTTTCGGAGGGTTGGTCGCGAAACGCGGGGAAAAGTGATCCCGGCTTTTTCCGGGGCGGGCGCCCGGGACGCCGTTGTCGGACGAATGCGGACATGACACGGTCCGTATTGCGCCGTGGCCGATGCCCGAAGGGGCGATCAAGGGTCGCCCGGCACCCGGGCCCGGCCCCGGCGGGGCCGGAAACGACGACGGTGCCCGGCGGCCGAGCCGACGGGCACCGTGCCGGGGCGGGTCCTACTTCATCTTGTTCCCGGCGGACTTCAGGTGCTGGGCGCCCTCGACCACGCGGGCGGCCATGCCGGCCTCGGCGACCTTGCCGTAGGCGCGGGGGTCGTAGGCCTTCTTGTCGCCGATCTCGCCGTCGACCTTCAGGACGCCGTCGTAGTTGCGCATGATGTGGTCGACGACCGGACGCGTGTACGCGTACTGGGTGTCGGTGTCGATGTTCATCTTCACGACGCCGTACTCGATGGCCTCGTGGATCTCCTCCATGGTGGAGCCGGAGCCGCCGTGGAACACGAAGTCGAACGCCTTGGTCCGGCCGTACTCGGCCGCGACGGCCTCCTGCGCGGCCTTCAGGACCTCCGGGCGCAGCTTCACGAAGCCGGGCTTGTACGAGCCGTGCACGTTGCCGAAGGTCAGGGCGGTCATGTAGTAGCCCTTCTCGCCCAGGCCCAGCACCTCGGCGGTACGCAGGGCGTCCTCCGGGGTGGTGTACAGCTTCTCGTTGATCTCGCCGACGATGCCGTCCTCCTCGCCGCCGACCACGCCGACCTCGATCTCGAGGATGGTGCGGGCGGCTTTGGAGGCGGCGAGCAGCTCGTCCGCGATCTGGAGGTTCTCCTCCAGCTCGACGGCGGAGCCGTCCCACATGTGGGACTGGAACAGGGGCTCCTGGCCCTTGGCCACGCGCTCCTTGGAGATCTCCAGCAGCGGGCGGACGAAGCCGTCGAGCTTGTTCTTGGGGCAGTGGTCGGTGTGCAGGGCGATGTTCACCGGGTACTTGGCGGCGACCACGCGGGCGAACTCCGCGAAGGCGACCGAACCGGTGACCATGTCCTTGACCGAAGCACCGGAGAGGAACTCCGCGCCGCCGGTGGAAATCTGGACGATGCCGTCGCTTTCTGCCTCGGCGAAGCCGCGCAGGGCGGCGTGCAGCGTCTGGCTGGAGGTCACGTTGATCGCCGGGTAGGCGAAGCCCTCGGACTTCGCGCGGCTCAGCATCTCGGTGTAGACCTCGGGGCTGGCGATGGGCATGCTTGACTCTCCCTGGTTCGGCCTGGAGCGAGCGGCCGCCGACACGAGACCCTCGCGTTCCGGCGGCACCCCACGTGCGTTGCCCTGGCGGCGGAAACCGGACCGCCGGGGTCGGCCCGTGGGCCGTGTGTCCGGTGGCGTCCGCCAGGTGTCGTCCAAGTATCCCGAATGGCCTGAGCCGTTGGAAAGGTCTAGACCATATTGTTCCGGGTTCGGCGACGTACCCGCAGCTTACGGGGGCGGCGACGATAGGCGGCTGAGGGGCCCCGGAACAGGACCCCCATTGCGGGCCGACGGGTGCCGGACCGGTGGTGAGCCGCGCGTTTCCAGTGGCCGCTGTCGCTTTTTGTCGTGATACGCGCTACATTCGTCGCCGTGGGAAGGCATAGGAATGATCCGCGCGGCGTTGGCCAGGTGATGGCCATCGTCGGGGCTGTCGCGCTCTTGGTCGCCCTGGTGGCCCTCGGCGGGTACTTCTTGTACCAGTCCCTCCCGGGCAACGGCGCCAGCGCCAGCGTGAACGCCTCTGAGGCCGCGGCCGAGAGCGTGGACCCCGACGACATGGGCGCGCTGTACATCCGGGTGGTGGGCGAGTCCAGCGACGTCTTCGTCCGCGTCCCCGGCGGGGACGTGCTCCTGGACCAGGAGCTCACCCAGGGGAGCTCCGTGACCTACCCCGACAACGAGGCCGGACTCGAGGTCACCATCGGTGACCCGACCGCCGTCGAGGTGTACGTCAACGGCGGCCTCCGCGACGTCTCCGACCGCTCACCCGGCCACAGCTTCACCCTCAAGCCCTGACGGCCCCCGCCCTTCGGGCACCCCCCGCGCGGCCCGCCGGTCCTACCGCCGCCCCGCCCGGAGCCCGCCCCGCGACGGGACGCGAACGCCCCGCCCCGCGGAACCGGTCCTCACACGTCCAGGTCGGACACCTCGAAGACGGGCCGGTACTCCAGGCCCTCCTCCTCCAGCCGCCCGCGCGCGCCCCGGTCGACGATCAGCGCGACCGCGACGACCTCCGCACCCGCCTCGCGCAGCGCCTCCACGGCGGTCATCACCGAACCGCCGGTGGTGGAGGTGTCCTCCAACGCCAGGACACGGCGCCCCTTCACGTCCGGACCCTCGATCCGCCGCTGGAGACCGTGCGCCTTGCCCGCCTTGCGCACCACGAAGGCGTCCAGCGTGCGGCCGCGCGCGTGCGCCGCGTGCAGCATCGCGGCGGCCACCGGGTCGGCGCCCAGGGTCAGACCACCCACCGCGTCGAACTCCAGGTCCTCGACGGTGTCCAACAGGACCGAGCCGACCAGCGGCGCGGCCTCCCCGTCCAGGGTGATCCGGCGCAGGTCGACGTAGTAGTCGGCCTCCTTGCCGGAGGACAGGGTCACCTTCCCGCGCACGACCGCCTTATCGTTGATCTGACGCAGGAGTTCATCACGTTCGCTCATGACCAGTGAGCCTAGAACACCGGGTGGGGCCGCGCGGACCAGGCCCGCTCCGCCCTGGTTGGGAGGACCATGCAGGAGCACACCGGGGCCTACCGGGTGGAGACCACCGTGGACAGCAGGGAGGGCGCCGAGGAGGTGGCCCGGTCCGTGGTGGGACGGCGGCTGGCCGCCTGCGCGCAGGTGGGCGGGCCCGTCTCCAGCTTCTACCGCTGGGAGGGCGAGGTCCGGGCCGACCAGGAGTGGACGGTGGTGATCAAAACGCGGGCCGACCGCCTCGACGACCTGGTCGCGCACCTGGTGGCCACGCACCCCTACGACGTCCCGGAGGTCGTCGCCACGCCTGTGACCGGCGGAAACCCCTCCTACCTGGCCTGGGTGCGCGACGAGACCCGCGGGGGCGGCCCCGCGTGATCACCGTTCTCCTCCCCCCGGGCCTCGGGGCGCCCTTCTCCCTCCCGAGCGCCGCCGACGTCCTCACCCGCCCGGTGTTCCCCCGGATCACGGACGACGTCACCGCCCCCCACGCCGCCCGCTACGTGGCGCGTGCCAGCCTCGAGATCAGTCGGCTGGTCGGCGATCGCACCCCCGTCGTCCTCGTCGCCGAGGGCGACGGCGGCCCCCTCCTGGGCGCGGTGGGCGCGGCCCAGCGCTCCGCGCACCGACCGGTGCTCGGCTACGTGCTGGTCGACGCGCCCCTGCCACAGCCGGGCAGCCCCACCCGCGCCGATCTGGCCCGGAACCAACTGCTCACCGGCGTGCCCGCCCGGGAGGACGAACCCGCCGCCTACCGCTCCGAACGCCTCCCCACCGTCCCCGACTGGCCGGACGCCCCGTGCGGCTACCTGCTCACCGACCCGGCCCACGCGCACCCCGCGCACCTGGCCGGGATGCGCGGCTGGGTGGTCCGTGACGCCACGGGGAGCCGGGCCACGGCCTCGGTGGAGCTGGCGGCGCTCGTCGCGGCCCTGGTCAGCTGACCGAAACCCGCGTGACAGGCGCGGCGGGGGCCCGCAGAATCGGGGCATGATCGCAGACCACTTCCCCCCGGCGGGGCTTCGGCTGAACACCCCGCGCCTCCAGCTGAGGATGCCCTCGGACCAGGACCTGTCCGAGCTGGCGGACGCGGCCCTCGCGGGGGTCCACGACCCCGCGCACATGCCCTTCCTCACCCCGTGGACGGACCGCGGGCCCGCGCACCTGGCTCGTTCGGTCGTCCAGCACAACTGGGAGACCATGGCGGCGTGGACCCCGGAGAACTGGAGGTTCAACGCGGTCGTGGTGCACGAGGGCACCGTGATCGGTATCCAGGAGCTCGCGGCGCGGGACTTCGGCGTGGCCCGCCAGGTCGGTACGGGGTCGTGGCTCACCCGGCGGTACCAGGGGAGGGGCCTCGGCAAGGAGATGCGCGCGGCCGTGCTCCACCTGGCCTTCGCCGAGCTGGGGGCGGTGGCCGCGGTGTCGGAGGCCTTCGACACCTCGGTCGCCTCACGCGGGGTGTCGCTCGGGCTTGGTTACCGGCCCGACGGCACCAACCTGGTCGCGGTCCGGGGCGAACGGGTCGGCGAGACCAGGTTCCGGCTGACCCGGGAGGACTGGGAACGGCACCGCACGGTCCCCGTCGAGGTGGAGGGGCTGGAACGGTGCCTGCCGTACTTCGGACTGGGCGAGCTCCCCGCCTAGGCGGTCACGCGTCGTTGGCGCGACATCCACACCACGCCGCCGAGGCTGCCCAACAGCATGCCCGCGCCGGTGACGACGCCGCTGACCAGGGGAACCCACGCGGGGTGGCCGGTCAGGGCCATGACGAGTCCGGTCGCGCCGAGGAGCGAGGCGTACCCGGCCACGACCAGGATCTCCCGCTGCTTCCAGTGCCAGGCCAGCGGGAAGAAGTGCAGGCCGACGACCAGGGCCACCCAGGCCACACCGGCCTCGTCCGGGACGGAGTCGAGCCTGCTGATGGTCATCGCGCCGCCGACGATCAGGGCGACCTCGACCATGGTGACCACCCCGAAGAAGGCGCCGAAGCTCGGCTTGGGGGAGCCGTCGTCCTCGGACGGGGCGCTCCCGCGCATGGCGAGCACCGTCAGGACGACGATCGCGACCGCCGCGCCCACGGCCAGGACCCGCACCGCGAGGGCGGCCGCGTCGGGCAGCGGGGGGCCGCTGTTGACCAGCACGAACACCAGCCCGAAGAAGGCTCCGACGAAGAACCCGGAAAAACGTGAGAACATTCCCGGAATTTACCAGGGGACGATGCGATCAATGGCACCCGCACGATTTCCGTGACGCAAGGTGATTTCGGTATCGCTTTGTGTTGGAGTTGCGTCGCGTTTCCCGAGTGTGTGGGTAGCGAAAGTCGATCCGAAACGGCCGGGGACGGGCGCGTGAGGACGTCATTCATGGAGAACCGGGTTCCGCCGCTCTCCTTGTGCGTGTCGGCCCGGAGTCCGTCTTCCACGCTGGGAAACGCCTCGGGTGCGCTGCTCTGTTCGTTTCCACCGTTCCGTATTCGGTGGTGAGGCGGTCGCCGCCCTGACCCGCGACCTCCATCTTTCGTGGATAAGCCGATCTTCCTGAGGATCTCCGTCTGTCGGAGCTCGGACCCGTCTTCGACGGGCTCTCGTGTCATTTCCTCTGTCCTGCGTGCCTGGAGGGCGGACGAACTCTTTCCCGTGCTGGAGGAGGCCGTGGCACGTCCACCCGTCGGGTTCCGGGCCGTGCCGGTGCGGGACGGCGCCCCTTCTCATTCTCGCGGGGTGGCGATCGCCCTCGCCGCCGCCTCGATCCTCTCCCGGAGCCACACGGGGGTGTTCTCGGGGCTGCGGGGGTGTTCGAGAAGGTCCTCGTAGTAGTCGACGGAGTCGGGTCGCGGGCGGCTGAACTCGACTTCGCGGTCGAAGTTGTAGGTGACCGAGAACGACGAGGGCGGAGTGAGTAGGTACCGGGCGGAGAACCACGTCCCCCTCCCGGGCGCCCACATCCCTGAGCGAAGCTCCCTGAACGCGGAACTGAGATCGATCGGGGTGCTGACGTGTGCTTCGGAGCCGTCGGCGACGACGGCCCTTGTCCACATCTCTCCCATGTCGCCGACCATCGCGGCGGTGCATTCGACCTCCCTCGACCCGGGAGGCGCCGAGTGCAGGAGGATCTGTCCGATACGGGACAGCAGGCGGATCTCTTCTTCCTTCTCCATGGTTTCCTTCGGGGGGTCGGGGGCGGAGGGCGGACGCCGGGGGCGTCCGTCGTTCGCGGCGATTCTCCCGTGCCCCGTGGGGCGGGACGTCCCGGGACCGGACGACGAAGGGCGCGCCCACCTCCCCTGTGTGAGCGCGCCCCCGGGGCACCGCGGTGCGGTGCCCGTGTCCGTCCGACGGGCCTCGTGGGCCGCCCCTCGACTCGGGGGCCAGAGGGCCCGGGCCCGTCGGACGGGGCCGACCGCCCCGCGTACGCCCCCTCAGACGTGCGCGGCGGTCGGCGGTGCCGCGTCGGGACCGGCCCTCTCCCCTCTGGGAGGGCGGTGTGCTCCGACGCGGCGTCTGAGGGTCATTCGTCGCGGACCGCACCGCCCAGGCCGTCGATCAGGGCGGCCGCCTCGCCGTGGGTCGCGGGCAGCGGCACGGACCAGACGGCGGCGCCGTGCTCCCAGCCGATCCCCGACCGCAGCTCGTCGAGCTCGGTCCTGAGCGCCGGGACGTCCCGCGCCACGACCGCGATCCGGCCCCGGCTCACCAGGCACAGCGACTCGCCCCGGGTGAAGAAGCGGCTCAGCTCGTGCCCCAGGACGATCAGCCGGGCCGCGCGCCGCCAGGGGTCGAGGGCGGGGTCCAGGGACACCACGACGAGGCGGTGGTCGAACGCGGCCGGGACCGTCTCCTCCGCGCTCCGGTAGAGCTCGCGGACACGGGTGCGCAGGTACGACGCGTTGGCCAGCCCCGTCAACGGGTCCTGGCAGGTGTCCCGGCCCCGGCCGCCCTCGACCCAGCCCTCGGCCAGTGCCCGCACGAGGGAGAGCGGGACGTGCCCCCAGCCCACGACCTCGCCGAAGGCGGCGAGGTCGGCCAGGGCCCGGCCGACGTCCACTCCCGAACGGGCCCGGGCCTCCCCGAGCCGGGAACACGCGTCGACGAGGTCCTCCCCGGACGTGTGCGCCTCACAGACGGCGTCCACGGAGGGCGTCCACCAGTCCTCGGCCGGGCCCCATCCCCGCTCCGCGCTCCGGCGCCCCCACGGCGTCCGTAGATCCCGGGCACGGCGCACCACACGGCCCCGTGTTCCGGCTCCCACATCGGTCTCGCGCATGGCATCGCTCCCGGTCGTCGTTTGGCCAGGTGAACGAAGGTGGGCCCGCGCCCCCGCGGTGGGCCCCCTCCGTTCGCCCTCACCCCAATCACGGAGATCGGTAGCGGCTATGACGCGGATACGAGATATTTTTTCGAGCACGTGATGCCCCGACGCCGAACCCCTGCCTCCCGAACCCCGGATCTGGCTCGCGGCGGGGGGATACGGGACCACGAGGGAAAGGGCGCGGTGTGACCCACGCCGAAGGCGAGCACACTGAGACACTCATCGGTGACGCGGAGATCATCGAACGGGTGAAGGCCGGCGACAACGCCGCCTACGGCACCCTCTACGAACGCCACGCGGGAGCCGCCCGGGGCCTGGCCCGCCAGCTCCTACGGGGTGAGGCCGAGGTCGAGGACGCGGTGGCCGAGGCGTTCACGAAGGTGCTCAGCGTCATCCAGCGCGGCGGCGGACCCAGCGACGCCTTCCGCCCGTACCTGCTCACGGCGGTCCGCAACGCCGCCTACGACCGGGGGCGGGGGGACCGACGCCAGGTCGTCACCGACGACATGGAGACCTACGACTCCGGCGAACCCTTCGTCGACCCGGCGCTGGAGGGCCTCGAACGCTCGCTGATCGCCCGCGCCTTCCTGTCCCTGCCCGAACGCTGGCAGTCGGTGCTGTGGCACACGGAGATCGAGGGGGTCAAACCCGCCGAGGCCGCCACCATCCTCGGGATGAACGCCAACGGTGTGGCCGCGTTGGCCTACCGCGCCCGGGAGGGTCTGCGCCAGGCCTACCTCCAGATGCACCTGGCGGGCGGGGGCGCCGCCGAGGCCTGCCGGCCCACGCTCGGCCTGCTCGGCGCGTACGTGCGCGGCGGCCTGTCCAAGCGCGACACCACCAAGGTCGACCGGCACATGGACGACTGCGGGGACTGCCGCGAGGTGTACGCGGAGCTCATGGACGTCAACGTCGGCCTGCGCGGGATCGTGCTGCCGCTGGTGGTGGGTTTCGGGGCCACGGGCTACCTCACCGTGACACCGGGCGGCGCCGCGACCGGGGCCTGGTGGAACCGGATGTCCCGGCGCCAGCAGCAGGTCTCCGCCGGGGCCGCCGCTGCCGCGGGCGTGGCCGTCGCGGTCGCGCTCGCCCTGGTGGGCGGAGAGGGCGTGCCGCCCTCCGACCCCCCGCCGGTGGCCGCTCCCCAGGAGGACGCCCCGGCCGCCGGGAACCCGGCGGCGCCCGCCGACCCGCCCGCCCAGGGCCCGGCCGACCCCGCCGACCCGGCCCCGGCGGCGCCCGCGCCCGATCCGGAACCCGCGCCCTCGGTGCCCGCCGACGTCCCCGCCGCCTCGGTGCCGGAGCCCGCCCCCGAGCCGGAGGAGCCGCCGGCGCCGGACACCCCCGACGCCCCGCCCGCCCCGGAGGAGCCGGACGCGCCCGAGGCGCCGCAGGACCCCGGCCCCGTGTTCGCGGCGGGCATCGACCCGGTCGGCTCGCTGGTCCCGGGCAGTGACGGGATCATGGTCCTCGACGTGCTCAACACCGGCACGGCCACCGCCGGTGACGTACTGGCCGCGATCACCCTGCCCCCGGGGGTGGAGATGGTCTCCTCGGGCGGGGCCGGGAACGCGGTTCCCCTGGCGGTCGGTCACGGCGACTGGGGCTGCGCGGCGGGCAGCGGCGGCGGCGAGTGCGTACGCACCGGTATGGCGGAGGGGGAGAACAGCACCCAGTTCCTCGACGTCCGGGTGGCGTCCGACGCCGACGTGCACGTGCCCGCCAGCGTGGTGATCTCCTCGGGTGAGGCCAGATTCGAGGCGGTCGGGGAGCGCGGGGTGACGCCGGACGGCATCGCCGCCCGCTACGCGACCGCCGGGCAGGTACGCACGGAGACCGTCGGCAACGCCCTGTTGACCTGCACCGAACCCGAACCGCCGAAGGGCGGGTGGCCCTGGCCGTGGTGGGGGTGGCCCGGCGGCGGCCAGGTGGCCCCTCCGGACGGGCGCACCACCGCCCGGGACGGCCGGGTGGACCCCCCGCCGGACGCGGACCTGCGTCCGGCCCCGGCGGACGCCGACGAGCCCGCCGCGCCGGGTTCCGGTGGGGGCGGGCTCGGCGACCTGCTCGGTGACGCCCCGGGAGGCTCCTCACCCGAGCCGGAGGAGGAGGAATCGGGCGCCCCCGAGGGCGATGGGGGCGGCGAGGGGGCCGAGGGCGGTCACGGCGGCGGGCCGGAACCCGAGGTGCCCTCCGACCCCCCCGGTTCCCCGGAACCCACCGACCCCGGATACACCGACGAGGACGAAGAGCACGCGGAGCAGGCCCCGGGGGCCTGCGCCGACGCCCGCCAGCGGATCGGCGACCGGCTCGACAACGACAACTGGGTGATGGCCCCGCTCGACCGCGACCTGGACCCCACCACCACCTCGTCCAGCTCGGCGGTCTGGGAGCTCCCCGAGGGCGGCGCGGTTCGCTGGGCCGGGCTGTACTTCTCGGCGGCGGGGGAGCCGGCGTCGCCCACCGCGCGGGTCAAGGGCCCCGGTATGGCCGCCTACACCACCGTCACCGCCACCGACACCCGCGTCGCCGACCTGCCCGGCTACCGCGCCTACCAGGCGTTCGCCGACGTCACCGCCCTGGTGCGCTCCGCTGGCGGCGGCGAGTGGTGGGTCGCCGACGTCCCGGCCAGCGAGGGCAGGGGCGTGCACGCCGGTTGGAGCCTCGTGGTGGTCCTGGAGGACCCGTCGGTGGAGGGCTACCACCAGGCGATGGTGCTCGACGAGACCACCGCGGTCTTCCAGGACGACACGGGGGCGCGTTTCCCGGTGTCCGGCCTGTTGCCGGAGTCGGTCCCGGCCCGGTTCGACGTGGTGGCCTGGGAGGGGGACGCCGACCTCGGCGGAGACCGGGTGATGGTGGGCGGAACCCCGCTCGCGCCGACCGGTGGGCACGGGAGCGCCGACAACGTCTTCGTGGGTTCCGCTCGCGGGGCGGTGGGCGATCCGATGGCGTTCGGGACCGACGTCGCCCGATTCGACGCGGTTCTCGGGCGCGAAACGGATATCCGAATCCCGTCCGGCCAGGACGCGGTGGTGGTCGGGGTCGTCGCTCTCACGGCTCCCATGCGCACCTGAGCCCGGTGGTCGGGATGCCCCTTCCGTGGCCCTTCCGGGCCTGGTGGGGCATCCGGGGGGACGCGTGCGACCCCGAATCCCCTCCTGTGGGTAGTCGCCGAGTCACTTTCGGTGTCCGTCGATGGCACGCAAAACGAGACAGACTTGGCTAGGCTGTGCCCCGGTCATGGATATGGCCCCAGAGATCGACAGGGAAGGGGGCGGTGTCACGTGGACCGCTGCGCGTTGTTCGTCGACGCGGGATACCTTCTCGCCGACGGTGCGATGGCCGTGCACGGAACCCGTAACCGGGACTCCGTCGCCTGGGACTACTCCGGTCTCGTCCAGTTCCTCAACGAGGTCGCCCGGGACCGCACGGGGCTGCCGCTCCTGCGCTGCTACTGGTACGAGGCGATCGCCGACGACCGGCGGGCCCAGGAACAGGACGGCATCGCCGACATCCCCGGCATCAAGTTCAGGGCCGCCCGGATACGCCCGGGCCGCCGCGAGGGCGTGGAGAGCTACGTCCAGCGCGACCTCACCACCCTGGCCCGCACCGGGGTCCTGTCCGACGCGGTCCTGGTCAGCGGCGACGAGGACATGGCGCCCGTGGTCGCCGACGTACAGGACATGGGCGTGCGCGTCACCGTCGTGCACATCTCGGTCGAGGGCAACTGGACCATCTCCCGCGCCCTGCGCCGGGAGAGCGACGACCTCATCGAGATCGGCGCCGGTCACCTGCGCCCGCACGTCAACCTCCTCTCCGGCGGCGGCTCCACACAGGAGACCGCGGCCAAGACCACCACCCCCTTCGCCAACGGCCGCGGCCGCTCCGCCAACGAGCCCCCGCGCGCACCCGAGGCCCCCCAGCCCCGCCAGCCCGCGACGGCCCCGTCCGGCGGCAACGGCCGGCCCGAGTCGGTCACCGCCTCCACCGGCGGCCTGGAGGCGATGTTCGCGGGCACCGGCGGACAGCCCGTGCCCCAGGGCAGCGCCATGGAGCAGTTGCGCGCGATGCGCCGCTCGATAGCGCAGCAGCGCGGCGTCGACCACCTGGCCGGGCCCGGAACGGAGGGCTCCCCGGGCGGGGGCATCGACGCGAACGGTTTCCCGTCCGGCGGTCAGGCACCGCCCGGTGTGAACGGCGACGGTTCCTACCCCGGCGCCTCCGGGGCGCATCCCGCCCCGAACCCCGCCGCGGCGCAGAACGGCCACGGGCCCAACGGCCAGGGCGGCTACCCGCCCTCCGGCACCGGCGGGCACCCTTCCATGCGCGGAGCCGACCCGGGCGCCTTCGGCCTCCCCGGCAGACCGGGTCAGGCGCCGCCGCAGGGTCACACACTGACCGGAGCCCAGCCCGCCTTCACCAACGGAACCGGGCCCCAGCCGTCCTTCAACGGCACGGGCCCGCAACGGTCCTTCGACGCGGGGACCGGGCCCCAGGCCTCCTTCGCCGACCTCCAGCAGGGGCCACCGCAGAGAAACGCGGCCCCGCCCGGCCCGGACCCGCGGTTCGGTCCCGGTGAGGAACCAGGCTTCGGAGGTGGGGCGGACGCAAACCCTACCTATGGGACCAGTACGGCAACTGACACCGCGCGCCGCGGTGGCGCCGCCCCCGGATTCGGGGAACGGCGGCCTACTGGTCCCGAGTACGACAGCCGGTTCGGCACGTCTGGATACCAGGAATCCATCCCCAGTCCTGGATATGCCCAGCAGACGGGCCCCGGCACGCATACCGTTGATGACGCGGTGCATGTCGCGCACAAGGAAGGAAACGACTTCGCGGAGTCGATCGCACGTGAGGCGCCCGCCCTGTGGGTGGAGGCCGTCCTGGCCCGAAGGCCCAGGATGCCCTCCGACCTGGAGGCCAGACTTCTCCAGGGGTCCTCACTCCCGATCGACCACCTGCTGCGTGACGAGGTCCGTGACGGACTGCGCCAGGGGTTCTGGCAGGCGCTGGAGCGTGCCAGGCCCTGACCGGCACGCGCGAGTGCGAGTAGGGGATGGGGGCGATGCGGTTGACCCAGGTGACGACGGCAGAACTCGACCGGCTGGAATTCCACGCCGTCCGGTCGGGTGAGCACGGCCGGATCGCCGCCCAGCTGCTGGACCTGGCCAACCGGGTCGACGCGGGCAGTGAGGTGACCCGGGCGGAGCTGTTCGTGCGCGCGGGTGAGCAGTGGGAGATCGCCCAGGAGTTCGAGCGGGCCTGCGCCGCCTACCAGCGGGCCATGGACGACGGCGGTCCCACCGTGGTCGACGCGCACGCCCTGAGCGCCGGGGCGCTGCTCCAGCTGGACGAGCGCGAGCTCGCCTACGAACACCTCAAGCGTCTGGAGAGCGGTCACCATCCCGGGCTCCAGACCCACATCCACGTCGCCGAGGTCCTCTACGCCCACGACGACCTGGAGGGCGCGGAGCGCTGGGCCACCGCGGGCGCGCGCTGGTTCGCGCACAGGACGCTGTCGTCCTACACCCGTGACCTGTTCGAGGAGCTCCTGCGCATCCGGTTCCGCATCCGGACCGACCTGGGCCTGCCCGAGGACGATCTGGACCGCCTCCTGGACGCGTGACCCGCACGGTGCGCGCCGCGCGGGTCGGGACGCCGCCCCGCACGGGGAAGGGGCGTGCCGCGGCGGGCGACACCCCCGGGAAGTGAGCTTTCTGACGCGCCCCCGTTCCCGCCCCGCCCGGGGTCGTGATCGTCCGCCTCCGGACGCGCGGGGTCCGATTCCCGTATCCGGGCCGACCGGGTACGCCAGGTTCGGTCGTCGACCCCCGGCCTTACGACCCCGTTCCCGCGCGTCGGCAGGGCCCTGTGGCCGATCTCCGGCGGGTGTGCGGACACGTCCGCCCCGCCGACGTCCTAGGCTGGGTCCGACCCCCCACGAAGGCCCGCGAGCCCGGCCGGAGACGCCCTGTCACAGGGCGCCCGTGAGGCACTCATACCACGCTCCAGGCGTGTGTTCGACATCCGTCGATGAATCCGAGAAATCCGCGACACGCCATCATCTTGCGGTGTTCCAAGGTGGCACCCCCTAGATGTAGTATCGGGTCCCGTTGGTGGTTCACCGGGGTTCCCACCCTGGTGAAGCAGACGGGAACGACGACCGCCCGCGCCACGAGGCCCGATCGGCCACGGGAAGCGGAGATCGCGTAGGTCACCCACGGGTTCCAGGACCCGACATCAACAACGCAGACGAGGGGGCTTCGAGGGGAGTCGCCGCGACCCTCCGGTCGTGGGCCCACCCGCATCCAGTGCGATGGGACCGCCGGTGCGAGCCGCGCGTCTGCTACTCGTGAACCCCGTTCCCCGCCGGGACTCTTCTTTACCGAGGTTGGAGCCGCTGTATGACCCTTGACGTCGAGGCCGTGCCCGCATCCGTTCGGCCCGCGCCGACCCACGGCGGCGGCGCCCCCGCCGCCATCGACCGGATCGAGCACGTCGTAACCGAGGCCTGTGCGCGGCTCACCGGTGTTTCGGCGGCCAAGGTCCTCACCGAGGCCCGTCGGGGCTTCTACCCCGGGATCGCCGACTCCGAGGTCGAGCTGGCCCTGGTCATGGCCGCCCGCAGCTACGTGGAGGTCGACCCGAACTACTCCTACGTGGCCGCCCGCCTGCTGCTCGACAAGCTCCGCACCGAGGCCCTGAGCTTCGTCAGCGGCGCCCCCGAGACCGCCGGCCAGTCCGACATGGAGGACCGCTACGCCACCTACCTGTCCGCCTACGTCGGTCGCGGCATCGACCTCGGACAGCTGGACCCGGCGCTGGCGCAGTTCGACCTGGAGCGCCTGGGCAAGGCCCTGCACGCCGACCGTGACGAGCAGTTCACCTTCCTCGGCCTCCAGACCCTGTACGACCGCTACTTCCTGCACAGCGACGAGGTCCGCTACGAGCTCCCGCAGGCGTTCTTCATGCGCGTCGCGATGGGCCTGGCGCTCAACGAGGACGACCGCGAGGCCCGTGCCATCGAGTTCTACGAGCTGCTGAGCTCGTTCGACTTCATGGCCTCCACGCCCACCCTGTTCAACTCGGGCACGGTCCGCGCACAGCTGTCGTCCTGCTTCCTCACCACGGTCGGCGACGACCTCCAGGACATCTTCCACGGCATCAGCAACAACGCCATGCTGTCCAAGTACTCGGGCGGCCTCGGCAACGACTGGACCCCGGTCCGCGGCCTGGGCTCGCACATCAAGGGCACCAACGGCAAGAGCCAGGGCGTCGTCCCGTTCCTGAAGATCGCCAACGACACGGCGGTCGCGGTCAACCAGGGCGGCAAGCGCAAGGGCGCGGTCTGCGCGTACCTGGAGACCTGGCACATCGACATCGAGGAGTTCCTCGACCTCCGCAAGAACACCGGTGACGAGCGCCGCCGCACCCACGACATGAACACCGCGAACTGGGTTCCGGACCTGTTCATGCAGCGTGTGGAGGAGCAGGGCACCTGGACCCTGTTCTCGCCGGACGAGGTCCCCGACCTGCACGACAAGTACGGCAAGGACTTCGCCGAGGCCTACGAGCAGTACGAGGCCGCCGCCGAGGCCGGGCGTATCAAGGTCTTCAAGAAGATGCCCGCCGTGGACCTGTGGCGCCGCATGCTCACCATGCTGTTCGAGACCGGCCACCCGTGGATCACCTTCAAGGACCCGTCGAACCTGCGCTCGCCGCAGCAGCACACCGGCGTGGTGCACTCCTCCAACCTGTGCACCGAGATCACGCTGAACACCAGCAAGGACGAGGTCGCGGTCTGCAACCTCGGCTCGGTGAACCTGGCCCAGCACGTCGGCCCGAACGGCGTCGACGTCGAGCGCCTGCGCCGCACCGTCCGCACCGCCGTGCGCATGCTCGACAACGTCATCGACGTGAACTTCTACACGATCCCCGAGGCGCGCCGCGCGAACATGCGCCACCGCCCGGTCGGCCTGGGCCTCATGGGCTTCCAGGACGCGCTCTTCAAGATCCGCACGCCGTTCGCCTCCGAGGGCGCGGTGACCTTCGCGGACGAGAGCATGGAGCTGATCAGCTACTACGCCATCGAGGCGTCCATGGAGCTGGCCAAGGAGCGCGGTTCCTACGAGAGCTTCGAGGGCTCGCTGTGGAGCCGGGGCGTCCTGCCCATCGACTCCCTGCGCCTGCTGGCCGACTCCCGTGGCGGCGACCTCGACATGGACCGCGGCGAGACCCTGGACTGGGACTCCCTGCGCGAGCGGGTCCGGACCACCGGTATGCGCAACTCCAACGTGATGGCGATCGCGCCCACCGCGACCATCGCCAACATCACCGGCGTCAGCCAGTCGATCGAGCCGGTCTACCGGAACCTGTTCGTCAAGTCGAACATGTCCGGCGACTTCACCGTCGTCAACGACTACCTGGTCCGCGACCTCAAGGAGCGGGGCCTGTGGGACGAGGAGATGGTGTCCGCCCTGAAGATGCACGACGGCAGCCTGGGCGCCATCGACCGCGTGCCCGACGACCTCAAGGCCCTGTACGCCACGGCCTTCGAGGTCGACCCCAACTGGCTCGTGGACGCCGGTTCGCGCCGCCAGAAGTGGATCGACCAGGCCCAGTCGCTCAACCTGTACATGGGCGCGCCCAGCGGTAGGAAGCTGGACGCCCTGTACCGCCGCGCCTGGCGCTCCGGTCTCAAGACCACCTACTACCTGCGTTCGCAGAGCGCCACCCACGTGGAGAAGAGCACGCTCAAGGGCACGGACGGCCGACTGAACGCGGTCGCCTCCACCCCCGCCGCTCCCGTGGCCGCCCCGTCGCCCGCTCCCGTCGCGAGCCCGGTACCCAGCCCGGCCCCGGTGACCGAGCCGGTGGCGCCCGAGCCCGAGGACGAGTTCGAGATCGTCGACGGCCAGGCGTGCAGCATCGAGGACCCCGAGTGCGAGGCCTGCCAGTAACGAGGGGCCCCGGGGCGCCCGCCGCACCGGCGGGCGCCCCCGCTCCCTCGCGCCCCCTCCTCTCCCCGAAGACGACCCCGGCCCGACCGGAGAACGGAAAAGTTCGAGCATGACCGCGGTTTCCGAGAACAGCGCAGCGGCCACCAGCGGCCTCGGCGAGATCGAGCGCGACGCCGAGCGCGTCAACGTCGACGACAAGTCGATGATCAACGCCCGTGCCGACGTCAACCAGCTGCTGCCCCTCAAGTACACGTGGGCGTGGGAGAAGTACCTGTCCGGGTGCAACAACCACTGGATGCCCACCGAGGTGGCGATGCAGGCCGACATCGCGCTGTGGAAGTCCAAGGACGGGCTCACCGAGGACGAGCGCCTCATGCTCAAGCGCAACCTCGGCTTCTTCGCCACCGCGGAGTCCCTGGTCGCCAACAACATCGTCCTGGCCGTGTACCGCCAGCTCACCAACCCGGAGTGCCGCCAGTACCTGCTGCGCCAGGCCTTCGAGGAGGCGGTGCACACGCACACCTTCCAGTACATCTGCGAGAGCCTCGGCCTGGACGAGGGCGAGCTCTTCAACATGTACCGCGAGGTCCCCTCGATCACCGCCAAGGACGCCTGGGCGCTCAAGTACACGCAGAACCTGGAGAACCCGGAGTTCCGCACCGGCACGCCCGAGGCCGACCAGGCCTTCCTGCGTGACCTGGTCGCGTTCTACGTGATCTTCGAGGGCATGTGGTTCTACACCGGCTTCGCGCAGATCCTGTCGCTGGGCCGCCGCAACAAGATGGTCGGCATCGCCGAGCAGTACCAGTACATCCTGCGCGACGAGTCGATCCACCTGAACTTCGGCATCGACGTGATCAACCAGATCAAGATCGAGAACCCGCACCTGTGGACCGAGGAGTTCCAGGCCGAGGTGCGGCAGATGCTCACCGACGCCTGCGAGCTGGAGGTCGCCTATGGCCGCGAGACCATGCCGCGCGGCGTGCTGGGCCTCAACGCCGAGCTGTGCGAGAAGTACATGCACTTCATCACCGACCGCCGCGCCGAGCAGATCGGCCTCGCCCCCATCTTCGGCGAGACCGAGAACCCGTTCCCGTGGATGTCGGAGATGATGGACCTCCAGAAGGAGAAGAACTTCTTCGAGACCCGAGTGATCGAGTACCAGACGGGTGGCGGCCTGGACTGGGACTAGGTCCTTACCCGGGAGGACACGCAGTCCCTCCCTCCCGACGGCCCGGGGCGGGCGCGCGCCCCGGGCCGTTCGCGTGCCCGGGGCGCCACGGCTGCCGCCCGGGCGGGGAGCAGCGCCCGACCGCTTCCGGTCAGACGCTGACCGGAGGGGGCCAGAACCGCAACCACGTCGTTCCCAGCGCGTCGAAACCCCATGCGACCAGGAGGTTCCTGGCGCGGAAGGGACAGGCATGGAACAGCACTTCGGGGACGGGCGCCACGACGAGCTGCGGGCGCGGGTCCGCGAGTTCGCGCTGAGGGAGGTCGGGCCCCGGGTCGCGGCGATGGAGCGCGACCGTCGCGTGAACCACGAGCTCTCGCGGCTGATCGCCGAGCAGGGGTGGATCGGGATCACCGTCGACCCGGCCTACGGCGGGATGGGGCTCGGGCACCTGGCCAAGACGATCGTCATCGAGGAGATCGCCCGGGTCAGCGGCGCGATGGGCGCCATGGTCCAGGCCTCCCAGCTGGGGGTCGCCAAGATCGTGCACTTCGGCGACGAGGCGCAGCGCGTCACGTGGTTACCGGAGGTCGCCGCGGGGCGCTGCCTGCCCACCATCGCGGTCACCGAGTACGGCTCGGGCGGTCACGTCCTGGGGATGACCGCCAGCGCGGTGCGCGACGGCGACGACTACGTCCTGAACGGGCAGAAAGTGTTCGTGGGCAACAGCCACGTCGGTGACCTGCACGGTGTGGTGGTCCGCACGGGACCCGGTTCGCGGGGGCTCTCCGCCTTCCTGGTGGAGTCCGACCGCCCGGGGTTCTCGCTCGGAGACCACCAGGGCACCATGGGCCTCCACGGTTTCAGCTTCGGCGAACTGGTCTTCGAGGACTGCCGCGTGCCCGCGGCGAACCTGCTGGGCGCGGAGGGGGACGGGCTGTCGGTGGCCTACTCGTCGAGCGTGCTGTACGGGCGGGCCAACCTGGCGGCGGTGGCCCTGGGCATCCACCGGGCCCTGGTCGAGGAGACCTGCGCCTACGCCTCGGAGGTCTTCCGATACGGGAAGCCGCTGGCGGAGGTGCCGTCGGTCAAGCTCAGGCTCGGGCAGATGCAGTCCCGGCTGATGGTGGCGGCGCTGTCGCTCTACCACGCGGTCTCCCTGCTGGACCGGGGGCGGCCCTGCGACAACGAGCTGATCAACGCCAAGCTCGTGAACGTGGAGTACGTCCTGGACACGGCGCGTAACGCCATGGAGGTGCACGCGGCTCAGGGGCTCTACACCCACCGGCCGATCGAGCGCTACCTGCGGGACGCCCACCACGTCTTCGCGCCCGCCGGGACCTCGGACGTGCAGCTCCTGCGGCTGGGGGAGGCGGCCCTGGGGACGGACCGGGGGCAGTGGTCCGCCCGTCTCTCCGATCGGTTGGTCGCCGGGGTCGGCTGACCTGGTCCGGGGGTGCGCGTGGCGGCCGGGGCCGGACGCTACGCGCCGGACCCGCCGTGCTCCCAGGTCATCTTCACCTTGAAGGAGGACTCGGCGGCGCCCCTGACGACGAACACGTCCGCCTCGGTGCTCACGCTGACCCCGAACTCGATCTCGGTCTTGGTGGGCCCGAACTCCCGCGGGTCGAAGGACCCCAGTTCCCGGGAGACGGCGGCGGCGACCTGCCGGACGCGGGAGACGACCGCGTCGAGCCGGCGGTCTCCGGTGACGGTCCCGCCACGGGAGACCGGCTGGGCGCCCGGGCGCCGCACGGGAACGGCCTCGATGCTGATCACGGCGTCGTCGTCGGTGCGAAAATCAATCACATTGCTCACTGTGACCCCAGTCTTCGATCATTCCTGATACCGATTAATGCGGTGTTGTGGACCAAAGGTTAAAATGTTGGAGGATGTCCCTGATTCGACTACACAACGGTGCCGTGCGTGGTGAAGAGATGGTGGGCCCTGACAGTTATGACCGGGCGAGGAACGGCCAGTTCTACCTGGCGGGACGGACGTGACGGCACCGGGTGGCGCAAGTCGTCCTGGTCGGAGCCCAACAATGGTTGTTGCGAGGCCTCCCTGAGGGAACGGGGGCGGGTGCTCCTGCGTGACTCGCAAAACCCCGGCCGGGGCTTCCTCCGGTTCGGCCCCGAGGAGTGGCTGTCCCTGGTGGCGAGGGTGCGCTGACCACAGCCGGGGGACCGCCCCCGTGTTCCGGGGTGGTCAGCGTGCGACCGGGGAGACCTCGCAGTCGTGCCGTTCGAAGGCGTTCATGCTGGTGACGAACGTGTGATCGGGGCCGAACCGGACCGCGTACCCGTTCCGCAGCTCCGTCCAGGACTCCTCCACGTCCTCGCCCAGAGCCTGTCGGCTGATCAGCAGGTTGCGTCGGATCACCCACCGGGAGGGGTGGTCCTCGGGCAGTACCTCCTGGCAGAGCCGCTCGCTGGCCTGGTCCTGGGCCAGCGCCTCCTTCAGCCGCCCGAGGGCGAACAGGTCGTTGCCGAGGTTGATCTCCACCGGGGCGAAGAGCATGGGGTTGTCCCCGTGCGTCTCCCGCAGTTTGCGCAGGGCCAGCCGGTCGAGTTCGAGGGCCTCGGCGTGGTGGCCGGACAGCCGGAACACCAGGGCGGCGTTGGCCCGGGCCACCCACGGGAAGACGTGCCGCTCCGCGTACGTGGTCTCCACCGAGTCCAACAGGGCACGGGCGGTCCGCTCGGCCTCGGCCAGCTCGCCCCCGAAGGCCAGGTTCACCATGTGCACGTTCTGGAAGTACAGCATTGAGCGGGCCGTACCCGGGTACCAGCGGGCCTGCGCCTCCCCGGCCCCTTCGGACAACTCCAGCGCCCGTTCGTGCTCGCCCCGCCTCCGGTGGATCAGGGAAAGGGACAGCGGGATCTCCATGGAGTGCACACTGCCGTCCGCCTCGGTGGCCTCGAACCTGCGCTGGGCGTCCTCCAGGGTGGCCCTGGCCTGGTCGAGGCGGCCCAGCTCCAGCTGGCTGACCCCGACGGACAGGCGGCTGCGCAGGGTGGGGATGCCGTTGGGTCCGAAGACGTAGGTGCGCTGTTCGAGGTTGCGCTCGTCGATCTCCAGCGCCTCCCGGAACCGACCGGCGATCCGCAGGGAGTAGGCGAGGTCGTGGGCCGAGGACAGAGTGCTCTCGTCCTCCTCACCGTTCCGGCTCACCCTGATCCGGTGGATCTCCTCGTACATCCGCCGGGCCTCCTCGAAGTGGCCCAGGTTGGTCAGGGCGACCGCACTGGCACGGTGGGCGTCCAGCGCCTCCTCGCTCTCGGACCCCTCCAGCTCCACCTGCTCGGCGTGCATCGCCCTCGCCTCGGCCAGGGCGGTCTCGTTGTCGCCGCGGCTGCTGAGGATGCGGTTGCGCATCAGCTGGATCTGGAACCGCTGGGCCGGGTCGTCGTACCAGGCCCCGATGGCGTGGTCGGCCAGCTCCAGGGCGGCGATCGGGTGCCGGGTCTCGATGAGGTAGAGGATGACGTTGCGGACCAGTCCGCGCACCTGCGGGTCGTGGCTGCGCCAGGCCTCGGAGGCCCGGACGTGCGTGAACAGCAGCTGGTACTCGTCCCAGTTCTGCGGCCGGTCGGGGGCCAGCGGGTCGCTCTGGGCCAGCAGCCGGTGGGTGAGGTCCTGGTGCCGCACCCGCTCCTCGGTGCTCAGGGTGCTGCGGACCACGGCCTGGAAGGTGCCGTGCAGCTGGAAGGTGTGCTTGGTGCGGTCGAACTCGGCGAGGCTGTGCCTGCTCACGTACCTCAGCACCCGGGACAGGTACATCTCGTTGCCGAGGAGCCGGGACAGCGCGGGGTCGGTGCTCAGGCCCCGGGCCCGGTGGAACAGTGTGCGCGGCAGGGGGCGCGGGGCGAAGAAGGAGCACAGCTGGATGAACTCCCGCACCATCCGTTTGAGCTCGCGTTCGGGTTCGTTGCTGCGCCGCAGGTCGTCCAGTTGCACGTTCCAGGCGGCGGCGAGCGGGACGGGGTAGGTACCCTCCGGCTCCACGTGGTCGAGCAGGTCGGCGAACTTCTCCTGGAGGAGTTGGAGGAAGTCCTCCGCGCTCATCAGCGAGTCGCGCAGGTAGGCGCCCATCTGGGCCAGGCCCAGAGGGAGGTACTCCAGCTTCTCGGCGATGTCCAGGGCGGTGGTGTCGTCCTCCAGGCCCTGGGCGCAGACCTTGCGCAGCAGCGCCACGCTCTCCTCGGGGGTGAGCTTGGGGACGACGATCCCGTTGCTGCGTCCGCTGGAGAGCCACGTCTGGTCGCGGGAGGTGACCAGCACGCTGCCGGGGCCGTTCAGGGGGATGTTGCGCACCCCCAGCCGGCTCAGGTCGGTGAAGTCGTCGAAGATCAGCAGCCAGCGACCGATCTCCGGGTCGTCCTCCAGAGCTTCCCGGACCCGTTGGGAGGTGACGCTGGGGCCGCCCGCCTCGTCCTGGATGCCCAGGTACCGGCCGAGCGCGGCGTAGGACTGCTGTACGTCCGTGTCGTTGTGGGAGGGGAACCACCAGATGAGGTCGTAGTCGTCCCGGTGCAGGTGCGCGTACTCGGTGGCGATCTGCGTCTTGCCGATGCCGCCGCCACCGCACAGGAGGAAGGTGCCGGGCCCCTCGGCCTCCTCCAGGGACTCGTGGATGCGTCCGAGGACCAGCGCCCGCCCGGTGAAGTGCAGATTGGTGGGCGGGACGCCGCCGAACCTGGCCATCTGCCGTGTGCGCTGGTGCCGTGGCTGACCGCCGGTGCCCCGTCCGATCCGGATGGGCTCGGAACCGTACGGCTCCCTGGCGGTGGAGGGCGTGGACGTCTCGGACACGGCGGCGCTGGGTTCCTCTCGTGGAAGGGGCGGGGGTCGGCGGTGGCGCTTGCGGAGTTTGCGGGGCGGCGGTTCCGTGACGGGGGCCGGGTCGACCGGCCGACCCGTCGGCCCCGGACCCTGCACCGGGCCCGGATCGGGGACGCGTGCGGCCACGGGGTCCGGCGGCGCGTCGCCGAGGGCGAGGCGGAGCTGGTCCGCGAACCTGCGGTACTCGCCGGGCATCTCGGACAGGGCGGGCAGCATCGCGCGCGCGAGTTCCTCCTCGCCCTCCAGGGACTCCGGCGTCACCTGGGAGACCCCGCTCTCGATGCGGGACAGCCACTGGTAGACCCGGGCGTGGTCCTTGAACTCGATGCCCAGGGCGTAGAAGACCGCCCTCATCGCGCTCAGCTCGCCGTCGCGGCTGAGGAGCTCGCTCCGGGCACCCGAACGGAACCGCAGGGCCGCGCTCGCCGGGTCGTTGAGCGGGCCGGGCACGTGGGTCGGGTCCATCAGGTCGCTGCCGAACACCTCGGCGATCTCGGTGATGGCGGCGCGCTCGTCGCGCGGGGCCTGGGGGATGCTCCGCTGGATGATCTCGGCGACGGGCAGGTTCACGGGCGCCTGGGCGAGCCGGACGGCGAGTTCCCGGGCCCCGGCCGAGGAGTGGGTGAGGAACTGGGTCACCGGTTCGGCGTCGGGTCCGCGCACCTGTCGGCGGGGGGCTCCGATGGCCCACACGTCGGCCTCCCAGCCGCCCGCCGGATCACGCAGGGCCCTGGCCCAGGCGGTGATCGCTTCGGGCGAGCACTCCAGGACCGGCGCGGCGCGGACCACTCCTGGGGGCGGTCCGGGGTCGGCGGGGTCCGGGGGCGTGGCGGGCTCCCACGCGTCGGGCGCGTTGGGCGCGTGCCCCGTCCACGACATCGGCTGGGTGGTGATCGGTCCCCGGGCCCAGGACCCGCGGTCGAGCAGGTGCAGGAGCGCGATGGACACCCGTTCGCCCAGCGCGGCCAGCCAGGTGCCCACACGGGGCTGGCGCCAGGCGCGGTCGTGGGCGTCGGTGACGACCAGCGCGCTGGTGACCTCGGGGGGTAGTGGGCAGAGCAGGGGCCAGGGCGCCGCCCGCTCGGCCTGCGGGGGCAGGTAGCGGCCGGGGGCGAAGGGCACCACGGGCAGGTGCGCGGTACGTGCGGCGCGGGAGAGCGCGGTGACGGTCCGGTGGTGGAGGTCCATCAGGGGGGAGACGTCCATCAGGATGGCGGAGGGACCACCGGTCTCGGCGAATTCGAGCAGCGCGTGGTGGTACTTCTGCGTCAGATCATCCTGAGGCATTCGTCTTTTCCGCCCTGTGGCGTCAAGAAGCAGGCTCCGGCGAGAGGCATTCTTCGGCCGAAGGATGCCGGACCATTCCACGCTAGCATATGCGTGCGGAACGGAGTTCGAGATGCGTCCCGAGCTGTGGTCGTTTCCTCCGATTTCGGTGTTATGTCAGGTCTTTCCTGTCGTGAGTCCCCTGCGTGAGTTATTGCTCCGTGTGAAACTTGTTCACGTTGCCGAAGATCCCGATCACCTCTCATGGGTGCGGCCTGGTGAGCACGCTCTGGAGCAGCTCGTCGCCGAAGTCGTCCTGGACGAGGGCCACGCTCCGGCCCTCCGGGTGGGACCACGACCGCTTGCGCAGGTGGTCCGCGAGCGCGGCCACCCGCACCCGTGCGTCGGGCGCCTGTTCGAGGATCTCCTTCACCAGGGCGGCCACCTCGGCCCTGGGGCCGCGCAGGATGGTCGGGATGCCCTGGAGGATGACCGCCTCGTACACGTGTCCGGCGTCCGGGTCGTCGGAGTCCACGACACAGACCGTGTAGTCGTCGTTGGTGAGCACGTTGGCCAGCTCCGACACCTCCTGTTCCCAGGTGCGGAGGAGGTTGTGCGGTCCGATGGTCCCCTGGCGCGCCTGCCGCTGCGAACGGTCCTGCCACTGGCCCGGCATCCAGGTCATGAAGTCGGGGTCCAGGACGCGGTCGCGGATGTGGTAGACGATCTCGTGCAGCGCGCCCAGGTGCGGACGGATCGCGGCGGAGTCGTGCGGCAGCGTGGCCTGGCCCAGGTCCAGGTGGAGGAGGTTCTTGGGGAGCAGGACCCGCAGCCGCAACGGGCGGCCGTTGGCCGGCACCAGGCGGTTCATGGAGACGTCCCTGATGAGCGCGCCGATCTGGTCACAGATCTGTTCCTCACGCACCAGCCGGGTGTCCTGCGGGCGCAGATCGTAACCGCTCCCCACGTGGTAGGCGACGCTATGGGACAGCTGGTAGCCGTCGCTCACCTGTTCGAGCTCGAACAGCACCATCGTCTCGGGCTGGGGCGCGCGCTTCGACGCGTCCGCCCCGGGCGCGCCGTTCCGGTCCGCCAGCCGCTCACCGGTCCGGCCGGTCCGCTGGTCGCGCTGCTCCTTGAGGGCCTCCTCCCAGGTGCTTCCGAGACCGAGACCGTCGGCCTCCTCGCCGATCCACCGCCAGACCACGGGCGGGACGATCCGGCGCGAGCCCCGTAGTTCCCAGAACACGTGGTGGACCCAGGCCAGGTGCAGTGGGGGCTCGCCGCGCGGCGACACGTGGTCCAGCAGCGGGACGAACACGTCCCACGCGTTGGTGAGCGCGCCGTGCCGCTGCCGGGCCCGGCGGAGTTCGAGGGGGCTCAACAGGTGTTCGGGGGGCGCCTGGTCGACGGAGACCGACTCCAGGGTGTCGTGCAGGCTCTCGTAGGTCTGGCGGCCGCACAGGGCCTCGACCGCCAGCCGCTCCAGGGTGACGGGTTCCCCCACCCCGTCACGCGCCCCGACCATCTCCTCCACCGGGAGGAAGAAGCTGATGCCGGAGTCCCGGTGGCCGTCGTCGAGGGTGTGCTGCACGATGCCCACGACCTCGCCCGAGGCGCCGCGCACGGCGCATCCGCTGAACCCGGGGGAGATCTGTGCCGCGTGCGGATGGGGCGTGAGCACCTGGTGGGAGTGGTCGGTGGGCCCGCTCATACCCTCGTAGGACAGCTGGGCCGAGAGCGAGCGCAGGTCCATCGGGTAGCCGACGGTGGTGAGCGGCTGCCCCCGTTCCAGGTCACGGACCCGGCCCAGGGTGGGGAACCCGGTGTCCGGCTGGCCGCGCCCTTTGGGGAACTGGAGCAGTGCGAGGTCGCGGCTGCCCGGCCCGGAGGACCAGAGCTCGGGGCTCACGAAGGCCGTCCAGGGGCGCCCGTCGAAGGAGAGCAGGATGACCGGCTCCTCCGTCCCGGGGTGGTCCGGGGAGTCGGGGTCCGTGCCGAGGACGTCCGAGACGACGTGGGCGCAGGTGACCAGGAGGCCGGGCGACACCAGGACGGCTCCCCCGACCACGGCTCCGTGCCGACCGAGCACCCGTAACTGCCAGAAGGGCTCGTTGGGACGCGGGTCGGGCGGGGGCTGGCGGGGGGTGTCCACAGTCGCGGACCTCTCTAGGTACCGGATCGTCGCGCTACCCCACAACACTTCCCCTGACGGGGCGGGGCAAATCAGGAGGGGGAGAGCGTGACCAGGAGGGGGTGGGGTTCGGTGCGACCTGTGGGAATTTCATCGCTCGATGTTTCTGGAGTTTTTTTGAGGCTCATGTGAAAGCAGATGCGCCGTGAGTTGCGTGTTCCTTTCATCCCACAGACAAACGACGGGTCGATAAGGTGAGGATAGGCCTTTTCCGGGCGAGCGTGGGGAACACGGCCTAAGAGCTCATCTCAAAAGCCCTGCGAGATGCTCCTGAGCCTGGCATGATCACGTCCTGTGAGCGATGTGTTGCCCGATGGGCTCTGGGAGATCGTC
>NZ_JBEYHA010000044.1:0-47055 GCF_040635075.1 Nocardiopsis sp. NPDC007018 | reverse complement strand
GACCGCCGAACGTGGCCGGGGCCTGTTGATGGTGGACGTGCTCGCCGCGAGGTGGGGCGCGTACCCGATCGTCCCGTTCCCCTTCTGCTCCGACGTGGGCACGGCGGTATGGGCCGAGTTCGTGCTGGGCGGTGGTGAGCGATGACCGCAGTCGAGGCCAGGGTTCGGTCCGTGCTGGATGCTCCTCGGGGACACCGCTTCTCCCGTACCCCCGCACCCGCGCTCGCGAGGAGGAGCACGCTTCCGGAGACCTGGGAGGAGCGGCAGCAACGCCTTCTGCGGCAGATGGTGGGAAACCCGAAGGTCGCCTACCGGATCGAACACGGCGTGATGCCGCACTGGATGATCGTGGCGAAGGAACGCAGGGAACAGGCGGTCAGGGAGGCGAAACGACGGGAGGCCGAACCCGGTCCGATCCCGCCGCGCAGGCCGCGTGGACGCCACCGGGCCCCTCGCTGGCGCGGTGGCTGGGCCGCGGCGACGCTGACCTACGGGATCGCTCTGGTCGCCGGGATGATCAGTCAGGCCGTCGCGCTGTTCTGGTAACTGCGACGGGACTCTGCCCACGGGCTGTGGACAGAGGCCCGCGCACGACGAACGCCCCGGCCGGAGGGCTTCCGGCCGGGGCGTCGCTGACACACTGCTACAGGATGATCCGCATGGGCTCTTCCAGGATCTCGGCGAGCTCCTTGAGGAACGCCGCGCCCACGGCACCGTCGACCGCGCGGTGGTCGACCGACAGCTCCAGGGCGATCCGGTTGCGCACGGCGAGCTCGCCGTCCACGACCACGGCCTCCTGGCGCATCGCGCCGACCGCGAGGATGGCGGCCTCGGGCGGGTTGATCACCGCGGAGAAGCTGTCGATACCGAACATGCCCAGGTTGGACACGCTGAAGGTACCGCCGCTCATCTCCTGCGGCTTGAGCTTGTTGTCCCGGGCCTTGCCGGCGAGCTCACGGGTGCGCGTGGAGATCTCCGACAGGGTCGCCTTGTCGGTGTCGTGCAGCACCGGCACGACCAGCCCGGCGTCCACGGCGACGGCCACACCGACGTTGATCCGGTGGTGCTGGACCAGGGTGTCGTTGATCCAGGAGGTGTTGACCTCCGGGTGCAGCTTGAGGGCGGTCGCGCAGGCCTTCACGATCAGGTCGTTGAAGCTGACCTTCACACCCGTGCTGGACAGCTGCTCGTTGATCTGGCCGCGGAAGGCCTTGAGGGCCTCGGCGTCGATCGAGCGGCGCAGGTAGAAGTGCGGGACCGTCTGCTTGCTCTCGGTCAGACGGCGCGCGATCACCTTGCGCACGTTGCTGGTCTTGACCTCCTCCGAACCCCGGACGTCGTCCTGGGTCGGGGCGGCCTGGGCGGCGGGCGCCGGTGCGCTCGGCTGGGGAGCCGGGGCGGCGGGGGCGGCGGAACCGTCCTTGGCGGCGGCCTCGATGTCGGCCCGCACGATCCGGCCCTTGGGGCCGGACCCCTGGATCTTGGTGATGTCCAGGCCGTACTCCTTCGCGAGCCTGCGGGCCAGCGGGGAGGTACGGGGGCGCTCACCGGAGGGGGCCTCGGCCGCAGGGGCGGCCGGGGCGGCGGCCTCGGCGGGCCGCTCCTCGGCTTCGGGCTCCGCCTTCTCCTCGGCGGCGGGGGCCGCCGGAGCCGCGGACTCCTCGGGCACGGCGTCCGGCGAGTCGGCGATGAAGCCGATGACCTCGCCGATCGGCACGGTGTCGCCCTCGGAGACGTTCTGCTTGACGAGGTAACCGTCCTCGTAGGCCTCGAACTCCATGACGGCCTTGTCGGTCTCGATCTCGACCAGCACGTCACCGGAGGAGACCTTGTCCCCCACCTTCTTCACCCAGGTGGAGATGACGCCCTCCTCCATGGTGTCGGAGAGGCGCGGCATGTGGATCTCGCTCATTGACTACTCCCTCTACCCGACCCGTTTGCCGACGGCGCTCAGGGTTTCCTTGATCGCGGTGCTGATCGACTCGACCGACGGCAGGGCGGCGGTCTCCAGGGACTTGGCGTACGGCATGGGGACCTCGGCCATGGCCACCCGGCGAACGGGGGCGTCCAGGTAGTCGAAGGCGCCCTCCTGGATCGACGCGGCGATCTCCGCGCCGATGCCGTAGGTGAGCCAGTCGTCCTCACAGATCACCGCGGCACCGGTCTTCTTGACCGAGTCCACGAAGGTCTGCCGGTCGAGGGGGCGCAGGCTGCGCAGGTCCACGACCTCGACGCTGATGTCCTCCTCGGCCAGCTTCTCGGCCACCTGGGTGGCGACCATGGCCATCCGGGAGTAGCCGATCAGCGTGATGTCGCTGCCCTCGCGGGTCACGGCGGCACGGCCGATGGTGGCGATGGCGTCGTTCTGCGGCTCCGCGTAGTCCTCGGGCACCTCGCCCTTGGAGTTGTACAGACCCAGGTTCTCCAGGAACAGGACCGGGTCGTCGTCGCGGATGGCGGCGCGCAGCATCGAGGAGGCCTCGGCCGGGGTGCTGGGAGCCATCACCTTGAGGCCGGGGATGAAGGAGTAGAACAGCTCGATGTTCTGCGAGTGGGTCGCGCCGAGCTGCTGGCCGCCGCCGCCGGGGGTGCGGATGACCATGGGGACGCTGGTCTGACCGCCGAACATCCCGTAGATCTTGGCGGCGTGGTTGATGATCTGGTCGATGGCGATCAGCGAGAAGTTGATCGTCATGAGCTCGACGACCGGGCGCAGGCCCAGCATGGCGGCGCCAACGGCCGCGCCCACGAAGCCCTCCTCGGCGATGGGGGTGTCCTTGACCCGGCGGGGCCCGAACTCCTTGAGGAGGCCCTCGGTGATCTTATAGGAGCCCTCGAAGACGCCGATCTCCTCGCCGATCACGAGGACGTTCTCGTCGCGCAGCATCTCGGCGCGCAGGGTGTCGCGCAGCGCCTGGCGGTAGGTGATCACGGACATGTGAGTGGTTCCTTCCTATTCCGCGAACACCGGGTCGGCGGGCATACGCCGCGACTCGTTCGGCACCGGGGTGGCGTAGGTGTAGTCGAAGAGCGTGGACACGTCCGGCTTCGGGCTGTTCTCCGCGAAGTCGGCGGCCTCGGCGACCTCGGCCTTGACCGACGCGGCGATCTCGTCGCGCAGGTCGTCGGTGAGGATTCCGGCCTTGGTGAGCTGGGCGTCGAAGAGCACGATCGGGTCGTTCTCCTCGGAGCGGGCCGAGTCACGCTGCTCGTCGGTGCGGTACTTGGCCGGGTCCACAACGGAGTGGCCCTTCTGCCGGTAGCTCCAGGCCTCCAGCAGGAAGGGGGTCTGCTCCTCGCGGGCGCGCTCGACCAGGCGGGTGGCGGTGTCGCGGACGGCCAGGACGTCGCGGCCGTCGACGCGCTCACCCTCGATGCGGAAGGCGGCGCCGCGCTTGTACAGCTCGGGCTCGGCCGAGGACATCTCCACGGTGGTGCCCATGCCGGTGAAGTTGTTGATCACCACGAAGACGACCGGCAGGTTCCACAGCTTGGCGATGTTGAGGGACTCGTGCCAGGCGCCGATGTTGGTGGTGCCGTCGCCCATCTGGCACATGACGACCTCGTCGCCGCCACGGTAGGTGACGGCGAGCGCCGCGCCGGTGGCCAGGGGGAGCTGGCCGCCAACGATGCCGTAGCCGCCGAGCATGCGGGTCTCGGTGTCGTACATGTGCATCGAGCCGCCCCAGCCCTTGGAGACGCCGTCGGAGCGCCCGTAGAGCTCGGCCATGACCCGCTTGGGGTCCATGCCCTTGCCGATCGCGTACCCGTGGTCACGGTAGTTCGTGAACAGGTAGTCGCGCTCCTGGAGGGCGGTCATCAGACCGACGACCGTGGCTTCCTCACCGAGGTTGAGGTGGCAGTATCCGCCGATCCGGGCCTGGGTGTAGGCCTGTCCGGTGCGCTCCTCGAAGCGTCGGATGAAGAGCATCTGACGGTAGTAGTCGAGGAGGGTCTCGGGCTTCTCGTTGCCGAGGCCGGTGTCCTTCCGGGTCCGGCGCCGGGGCGCGGAGGCCCGGGCGGTGCCGCCCTTCGGCTTGGCCGTGTCAGCCATGGTGTGCCTTTCTACGTGCGCGGAGGCCGCGCGCCGCCGACCTGTGGGTCGGATGACGCGGCCCGCCCGGACCGCGCTGTCATACGTGGTCCCGGCGCGTGCCGCCGCCGGGCTCATCGGCGGCGACACTGTGGCTGTTGCGGGGCGCGTCCGGTCGGGCCTGGCGGGGCCCGGGTGCGGACGCGAAGCGAAACGGGTCGCGTGTGCAGTTGTCGCGCCGCGACCCTTGACGGCATTGCTTCCCGGTCTGGGGTGCCGTAAGCATCCGCCGGGAGGTCGGCCGAGTTCGTTCACCGGCCGGATGAACAACCCCGTGCCACCAGGGGGCACGCGCGTGGTGGTGTGACGTGCGTCGCGCACACTCTACGGTCTGATCGATGATCGATCAATACAACTTTAGGACAGAAACCGAAAGTCTGGTACAAACCACCAGGTGACGGCGGGAAGCGTCCGTGTGGGACGGATGGCGCGTGAGCGCGGGAACCCCTGAGGGGTGTGGGAAACGCGTCTAGCGGGCGCCCTCGTGGGTGCGCAGAGCCGCCTCGACGTAGTTCATGACGTGGTCGCTGAGCATCTGCCCCACGGCTGGGTCGCCCTCGCGGAACGCCCGGGTGATCTGCGCGTGGTCGGCGGCCTTGGCGTGCAGCTCCATGTCGAGCCAGCGCACCGACAACGCTGTCCACACCTCGACGCCCAGGGACTCCCAGGTGTGCAGCAGCACGCTGTTGTCGGCCGCCCGCACCACCTCGCGGTGGAACTCCACGCTGTGCCGGATCTGCTCGGTGACGTTCCCCTCGGCGGTCGCGCGTTTGAGCGCCTCCACCTCGCGTTCCAGCACGGAGGCGTCCTCGGCCAGGCGCGGCGCGGCCAACTGTGCGGCCACCAGCTCTAGACCGGCGCGGACGGGGTAGATCTCCGCCATGTCCTGGACACCGAACGCCCTGACCCGGGCCCCCTTGTTCGGCACGGTCTCGATGAGCCGCAGCGTCTCCAGCTCGCGGAGCGCCTCTCGGACCGGCGCCTGGCTGACCTTCAGCTCCGTGGCGATCCTGCGCTCCACGATGCGTTCGCCGGGCTGCCACCGTCCGGACAGCAGACCCTCGACCAGTACCTGCCGGATCTGCTCCCTCAGCGGCTCGCGGGCCAGCTTCGAGGGGTCGTCCGGCAACTGTGGGAGGTCGACCATCCAGGGCCCTTCCGTCTTCCGACCCGTGCGCGACCAGCACACGCGCCGACACACTCCAGCGTCTGACAAGCTCCTTGAAGCCTGCCACACGCGCGCGGGTCTGCCGCACGCTCGGCCTCGAAGCGCTAACGGAAGCCTCACGAACGGGTCGCGCACGGGTGAAGCGGACCGGTCGTCCACGTGGGCTTCGGGCAAAGTGCGAGGTGGAAGGGTCACACTTGGGCCGGGAAACCACCAATGAGGGCAACCGTCCGGGTAGGCTCGCATGTTGGCAATATCCACCCAAAGCCGTACGGAGAGTTACCCACGTCACGGTGATGGCCCGACGAGAGCGCCCTGACCCGCGCTGACCGAAGCAACTGCGGTAACGAGCGCCCACAGACGCCACTGTCGACCAGTTCCGTTCCCTGGACGTCGAGCCTGTCCGGCGGCCGGTCACGACCACCGTGAACCAGTCCGAAGGTTCGACCGTCGAACGGGGTGTAAGGGGTAGGACCCCGGTACGTCACCAACACTCCGTGTCGGCTCCGGGGACGTCAGGATCAGTCCCAACAACCGCGGCTAGCCCGTCCCCCACGCCTCAAGCAGTGCCACAGGCGAGCCCACGACGTGTGAGACAGCACTGAGCACATGACGCAATCCTCACGGACCCGGCACGCGCGGTCCAGACAGTTGACAACGCCACACGACCCGGAACGGCGCAAGCCGGACCCGGGGCCCTACAGCGGCCCGATCCCCGTGGTGCGGAGCAGGAAGCTCGCGCCGGGGCCGCCCGTCGTGCGCGCGGTCAGGTGGCCGAGCGTGAGCGAGATCGCGTGGGGGCTGGCCTCCGACCGCATCGCGATCATGCTCTTCGTCGCGCTCATCGTCATGACGATGCTGGCGGCGGGCCCCCTCCATCCGGTGGACAACTTCCTCAACGAGCTGCCCCGCCCCTACTGGGACACACTGCGCGAGCCGCTGATCTTCTGGCCGGACAACGTGGCCTCCCGTTACGTCGCCTTGCCGGTGCTGGGCGTGACCACCCTCCAGCTGGCCTACTGGCACCGCAGCTGGCGCCCGATCATCCTGGGGGCGGGTGGCGTCTTCGGGATGATGTCGCTGGTCTCCGTGATGAAGCTGCTGTTCAACCGGGGGCACGCCAAGTACTACGACCCGGACTTCTTCGCGGGGGCGGGCAACGTGGCCTTCCCCTCCGGGCACGGGGCCAACGCGATCCTCATCTACGGGCTGGTGCTGTTCCTCATCATCAGGTTCGGCGCGGCCCGGCCGCACATCATCCGGCGGTTGGCCTACTGCATCGTGGGTATCGCGCTCCTCCAGTCGACCGTCTCGATCTACCTGCACTTCCACTGGTTCACCGACCTGGTGGCCGGGATGATCGCGGGCGGGTTCGCGCTCAGGCTGACGATCCGCCTGGACCGGATGATCCCGCACGGCCACACCGTGCAGTGGTGGCCCTGGTACGGCAGGGAGACCGAGACCGCCTCCTAGGTCAGTACACCCAGGGATCGGCGCGAACGGTTCCCAGCGGCCTGGACAACGGAACGCCCGTCGGACACCCGGCGGGCGTTTCGCGTGTTCGGACCTGGTGGGATATACCCCTAAGGGGTATGTTTGCCGACGGGGGGCGCGCGCACGTGCGCGGCCTCCGTCGTTCGAAGGCGACGGGCGTGCAGGCTCGGAGCCGAAGGGGGTCGACATGACGACGGGTCAACAAGGCGACAGCGGCAGCCACGGGGAACACGGTGGCCACGGAGGTCACTCCGGGCACGGGGAACACGATGGCCACGGGGGCAAGAGCGGCCACGGGGGAGGGGGAGGCCACTCCGGGCACGGCGACCACGCGGCCGTGTTCCGCACCCGGTTCTGGTGGAGCCTGCTGCTGAGCGTCCCCGTGGTGTTCACCAGCCACATGATCTCCGGATGGTTCGGCTACCAGGTTCCCGACGCCCTGACCTGGGTCCCCCCGCTCCTGGGCACCGTCGTCTTCCTCTACGGCGGATGGCCCTTCCTCGCCGGGGTCCCCGGCGAACTGCGCGACCGCAGGCCCGGCATGATGACCCTGGTCGCGATGGCGATCACCGTGGCCTTCGGTGCGAGCCTGCTGTCCACCTTCGGCGTGGTCGGCATGGAGCTCGACTTCTGGTGGGAACTGGTCCTGCTGGTCGTGGTGATGCTCCTCGGCCACTGGCTGGAGATGCGCGCCCTCGGGCAGGCCTCCGGGGCGTTGGAGGCCCTGGCCGCCCTGCTCCCGGACCGGGCCGAACGCGTCGACCCCGACGGCGGGGTCGAGGAGGTCCCCGTCGCCGAACTCCGCACCGGGGACACCGCTCTGGTCCGCTCCGGCGGACGGGTCCCCGCCGACGGCACGGTCGTGCGGGGCTCCGCGGCCGTCGACGAGTCCATGATCACCGGCGAGTCCCGCACCGTCACCCGTACCGAGGGCGACCGGGTGGTCGCCGGGACGGTCGCCACCGACTCCTCGCTGCGGGTGCGGGTGGACGCGGTCGGCGACGACACCACCCTGGCCGGTATCCAACGCCTGGTCAGCGAGGCTCAGGAGTCGGGGTCGCGTTCGCAGGCGCTGGCCGACCGCGCGGCCGCTCTGCTGTTCTGGTTCGCCCTGGTCGCCGCCGCGGCCACCGCGACCGTGTGGGGGCTGGTCCTCGGCGAGGGCAGCCAGGCGGTCGAACGGACCGTCACCGTGTTGGTCATCGCCTGCCCCCATGCTCTGGGGCTGGCCATCCCGCTGGTCATCGCGATCTCCACGACCCTGTCGGCGCGCAACGGCATCCTGGTCAAGGACCGGCTGGCCCTGGAGCGCACCCGGCTCGTCGACACCGTGCTCTTCGACAAGACCGGAACCCTCACCAAGGGCGCCCCGGCGGTCGGCGACACCGCCGCCGTCGACGGATGGTCCCCCGGGCGGGTCCTGGCGTGGGCCGGCGCGGTCGAGGCCGACTCCGAACACCCGCTGGCCAGGGCGATCGTTCGGGCCGCCCGAGAGGCGGGCCCGGTACCCGAGGCCTCGGGCTTTCGCTCCCTCACCGGGCACGGGGTGCGGGCCGTCGTCGACGGGACCGAGTCCCATGTGGGCGGGCCCGCGCTCCTGGAGTCCCTGGGAGCCGCCGAACCCGCCGAACTCGCGGAACGCACCGGCCCCTGGCGCCACCGTGGCGCCACGGTGCTGCACCTGCTGGTGGACGGTGCCGTGGTCGGTGCGCTGTCCCTGGCCGACGAGGTCCGCCCGGAGTCCGCGTCGGCGGTCCGCCAGCTCCAGGCGCAGGGGGTGCGCGTGGCGATGGTGACCGGGGACGCCCGCAACGTCGCCGACGCCGTGGCCGCCGAACTCGGCCTGGACGAGGTGTTCGCCCAGGTGCTGCCGGACCAGAAGGACGCGGTGGTGCGCGACCTCCAGGGCCGGGGGCACCGGGTCGCCATGGTGGGCGACGGGGTCAACGACGCGCCCGCCCTGGCCCGCGCGGACGTGGGTATCGCCATCGGCGCGGGGACCGACGTCGCGATCGAGTCCGCCGGGGTGGTGCTGGCCTCCGACGACCCGCGCGGGGTGCTGTCCGTGCGGAGGCTGTCGCGGGCCGGGTACCGCAAGATGATCCAGAACCTTGTGTGGGCCGCCGGGTACAACGTCGTCGCGGTGCCGTTGGCCGCCGGGGTGCTCGCCCCGGCCGGTCTCGTGCTGGCTCCGGCGGTGGGTGCCGTGCTGATGAGCCTGTCCACGATCATCGTGGCGCTCAACGCCCAGTTGCTCCGGAGGTTGGACCTGCGTCCGGCCGACTGAGCGGCGCCGTTGTCGGATCGCGTCCCGTCCCGGGGCCCACGTGTGCACCTGGGCGGCAGCACGGGTGGCCGTGGTGGTCTGGACCTACGGGGAACCGGGTGTCACCATTGGGGTGCCGCGGACTCCCTCTTGTAGCGGGAGAGGGCCCGCGGAACCAGGCCGCCGCCCCGACCGGTTACGGGGCGGCGGCCGTCTCCGCGCAGGTCGCGGCGTCACGGCGCCCTCCGGGTGTTTCACGTGAAACACCCGGTACCGGTCACGCTCCCGCCGACGCGCTGGCGCGTACCCGGGTCGGGTGGTCCATGCAGTGGCCCATCGCCCGGTGCCAGCGGTTGCCGCGCAGGCCTGGTTCGAGGGCCGCCAGGGCGGCGGCGTACTTGCTGAACCGGGCCTCCCGCACTCCGAGCGCGTGTAGCCGCCGCTCCGTGGCGGTCAGCCCGCCCCGGGTCTTCACCTCCAGCAGCGCCACCTCCGGGCGCATCCGTACTTCGAGGTCGCCCCGGTAGCCGACCAGGTCCTGGTCGACGGTCACCCGCTCCTCGCCGTCCAGAGCCACCACGGTGGTCCGCCGGTAGTCGGTCACCGCCGAGGGGACCAGGACGTCCGGAGGCGTCAGACGGCAGCGACCCAACGACCGGTCGAGGAAGTCACGGGTGCGCGGGGTCAGCCGGTCCACGGGGGAGTCCGGGGGCAGCTCGACACGCACCTTGTCGGTCACCCCGCGCGCGCCCTTCAGCTTCACCTCGAACATGACCGTTCCGGTGTCCACGTAGGAGCGGGTGCGCACCTTGTAACGCAGCCTGCGCTCCTGGCGGTGGTCGTGGAAGGTCCGCAGCTCCGGGGTGTCCAGGTAGGTGGACGAGTAGAGGAAGGAGGACCGGCCGTCGATCTCCAGCACGCCGAACCGGTGCTCGGAACCGTCGAACAGGGCGGGCACCAGCCCGGCGGGGAGCAGGTACTTGCGACAGGTGCGGGTCACCAGGGCGGCGCGCTCGTTGATCTCGGCCAGCGAGACCGGGCGCAGCCCGTCCAGCGCGACCGGTGCCCGCCCGGGGTTCCCGTCCGCAGGAGGGGTTACGGTGCGCAAGGGGGCGGGGGAGGGGGAACGGTGTCTCAACGCCCACCCCACAGGGCGTCGGCCAGCGGGCGGCGCCCGGCGGGCCGACCGGGGGCCTCGGTCGGCTTCGGTTCCTGGAAGCGCACGTCCACGACCATGAGGTCGCGCACGTAGTCCACCTCCGTCACGTCCACGTGCCGCACCCGGCCGCGCAGGCGCCGTTCCAGGTCGTGCCGGAGCGCGGCCGGGTCCTCGTGCACCACGTCCAGGGTCATGATCCGCCGCTGCGTGCGGGCCAGCAGTCTCGGGTGTCCGGCCGCGTACAGGGAGCCCAGTAGCAGGGCGTTCAGTCCCAGCATCAGCCACGGGGCCGGGGCCGCCACCGCGTTCACCAGGCCCAGGGCGATCGCCACGAAGTAGTAGCCGATCTCCCCCTGGCTGATCAGGTCCGAGCGCAGCCGCAGGATCGACAGCACACCGAACAGGCCGAACCCGACGGCCAGGCCCACCTCCTGCTGGGTCAGCATCGAGACGACCGCGAAGATGCCGACGTTGAGCGCCACGTAGGCGAGCACCAGGTCCCGCCGACCGTGCCTGCGGAAGTAGAGGACGTAGGACAACACCGTGATCGCGGTCAGGTCGACCGCCAGAGCGAACCAGAACATGTCCCTCATGGTGTGCGCCGACGGTGAGACGGCCATGAGCCCCGTATGAGGGAACCCTCATGTTCCACGGGGACTCGGGCGGTCGGTTCGCGTCGCGGCGCACCGGGCCCCCGGCCGTTCGGCCGGTCCGACCCGGTGCGCCCGCCGTACGGTGCGGCCCCTCGAACCAACCGCTACCCGCGACCTCCCGCCGGGCCCGGGCTGCTTCAGCCGGTCAGCCGGTACCCCATGCCCCGCACGGTCAGGATGCGCTCGGCCCCCACCTTGCGCCGCAGCGCGCGCACGAACACGTCGACCACGTTCGACCCCGGGTCGTAGTCGAACCCCCACACGTGCGACAGCATCTGCTGGCGGGTCATCACCTGACCCTGGTGGCGCATGAGCAGCTCCAGCAGCGCGAACTCCCGTGCGGTGAGGTCCACCGAGTCCTCACCCACCTCGACCCGGCGGGTCCGCAGGTCGAGGCGGAGCCCGCCCGCGTGCAGCACCGTCAGGTCGGGGGCGCGCTCGGTGCGCATCCGCAGCCGGACCCGCGCGAGAAGCTCCTCGAAACGGAACGGCTTGGTGACGTAGTCGTCCGCCCCGATCTCCAGCCCGGTCACGGTGTCGCGCACCCCGTCGCGTGCGGTCAGGATCACCACGGGCACGTCCACCCCCAGGGCGCGCACCCTGCGGAGCACGTCGAACCCGTCGGTGTCCGGCAGTCCGAGGTCCAACAGCATGAGGTCGAAGCCGCCGGTGACCGCGTAGTCCACGGCCTCGGCCCCGGTTCCCACCACCGTGGTGGTGAACCCGCTGGCGGTCAATCCCTTCTGGACGAAGGAGGCGATCCGCTCCTCGTCCTCGACGATCAGTACCCGGCTCACAGGTGTTCCCTTCCATCGCGGTCGTCAACGGGGGTCAGGGGGATGACGAGGGTGAAGGTCGAGCCCGCGCCGGGGGCCGAGACCAGGTCCACCCGACCGTGGTGCGCCTCGGCGATGGCGCGGACGATGGCCAGGCCCAGCCCGGCGCCCCGGTCTCCGCGTGCGGTGCGGCCGCCCCGGGAGAAGCGCCCGAAGATGCGCGCGTGTTCTTCGGCGGGGATGCCGGGGCCGTGGTCGGCCACCCACAGGCGCACCTCGGAGCCGCTGACGCGGGAGCCGGTGCGCAGGGTGGAGCCGGGGGAGGTGTGCCGCACGGCGTTGGCCGCGAGCTGCACCACGGCCTGGGTGACGCGCTGGGGGTCGAGCCGCACCGTCTCCTCCGCCAGCGACTCCAGCCGCCAGTCGCGGTCGCCGAGCTGGCGTACCTTGGCGTCGATGTCGCTGGTGAGCTCGGCCAGGGAGACGGGTTCGGGGCGGACGAAGTCGGGCTGCTGGGCCTTGGCGAGCAGGAGGAGGTCCTCCACGATGCGGCCCATCCGGTCGAGTTCGTCGGTGACCAGCCGGACGACCTCGCGGCGCTCCTCGGGGTCGTCGCCCATGAGTTCCAGGTGGCCGCGCACGATCGTGATGGGGGTGCGCAGCTCGTGCCCGGCGTCGTCGACGAACCGGCGTTGTTCGGTGAAGGCCCCCTCCAACCGGTCCAGCATGCTGTTGAACTGTTCGGCCAGTGCGGCGATGTCGTCCCGGCCGGACACCTCGATGCGCTGGGTGAGGTCCTCCTCGGTGATCTCGGCGGCCGCCCTGCGCACCAGCCGGACCGGGGCGAGGACGCGCCCGGCCACCCACCAGGCGGCGGTGGCGGCGGCGAGCAGCCCGACCACGCTGACCAGGGCGAGGGTGCCCATGGTCCCGGCGGAGGTGCCGTCGTCGTGCGCGGTGAAGTAGCCGATCACGAACCAGCCCGCGGGCCCGCCGTCGCCCTCGGGCGGCAGCGCGCGGATCTTCTCCCACTCGACCGGCCCGGCCGGGGTGTCCAGCACGCCTCGGGCGTCGGGGGTGTCCAGGACGGCCTCGACCATAACCGGGTCGGCGGACACGTCGTACGGGGGCTCCTGCCCCTGCCGGATGCGTCCGGTGACGACCTCCTCGCCTCCGCGGCCGCCGCGCGTCGCGGACCGTTCACCGCCCTGGGCGCCGGTCCGCGCGTCGCCCTCCGGTTCGTCGACCCAGCCGAAGAGGATCTCGGAGTCCTCGGGGAACTGGCGTTCCAGGTGCACCCGGATGAGGGACGAGACGTCGGCGAAGGCCTCCCCGGTGCCGGGGTCGACGCCGACCGCCGCGAACCCCTGGAACTCGGCGATCTCCTGGGCCAGGGCGCGGTCGACCCGATCGTCGGTCCGGGCGGTCAACGCGCTCCAGGTGACCACGTTGACCAGGACGAGGACGCCGGCCATGAGCAGGACCACCCAGGCCGTGATGAGCAGCCGGGCGGGCACCCGGCGGCGCTGGGGGAGGTCCGGCTGGGGGCCGCGCAGGACGAGGGTGGGAAACACGGAGGTGCCGCCCGGGGCGGGGGAGCCTTCCGGTGACGGTGTGCCGTGCGTGGAACCGCCGGGTCTGGAGCGGCCCGGAGGGACGTGCACGGTGGTGGCGTCGGGGTCAGCGGTACCGGTGTTCGGGGCGACACCGGCGCCCGCACCGGTCCCGGGCCCCGCGTGCGGCGCGGCGCCCGTGCCGGAGGCGGTGTCGGAGACCGAACCGCGACCGGTGGAGCCGTCCGCTCCGTCCCCCTCCGCCCCCCGCCGGCGGTCAGTCGTCATCGTCGTCCCCGTCCCCGTTCTCGTACCGCGCGTCCAGGCACGCCTCCCACCAGGCCTCCCACTGTTCCTCGCCCCACGCCTCGTGGCCGGAGCCCCCGTCGAGGCAGTCGAACGGGAACCCGGTCGGCGGCTCGGCCGAGGGCTCGGGGGAGGGGACGGGCGAGGGGGCCCCGGTCTCCCCGGTGCCCTCGCCGTCGCTCGCCCCGTCCTGGTCGGTGACCGGCGGGGGAGGGCTGACCACGCCGTCGTCGGGTTCGGCGGCGGAGGTGGCCCCGGGCGACTCGCCGAGCACCACCTCGGAGGCGCGCCCCGGGTCGGGGTCGCGGAGGAACAGCGCCCACACCAGGGCGGCGACGGTGACGGCGACGACCGTCAGCGCCCCGGCCGCCAGCGGCACCAGAGGTGATCTCATGACTGTCAAGCCTCCCCGACGAAGGCGGCGCGCACATGAAACGGGCATGAGGACGTCTTCATGATCCCAGGTCGGGCGCACGATGAGGGGCGGGCCCCCTCCGCTCGGGAGGAGGCCCGCCCCGGAGGCCGCGAGCGGGCCCGTGTCAGGCGCGGTCCTCCAGGTAGCGCAGGGAGAGGCGCGCGGCGTTCTCGTGGCCGTGGCCCGCGTCCACGGCGGCCTGGGCGATCGGGCGGACGGCCGCCAGCGGCCCGGGGTCCATGCCGCGGTCCCTGGAGGCGTGGATGACGTGGTCCATGGTGGCCAGGTTCGAGGTGATGCTGGACCCGTCCGCGGAGAAATCGCCCCGGTCGAGCTTGCCCGCCATGTGGGTCACGGACTCGGGCAGGAGCCCGACGATCCCCTGGGCGAACGGGGCGAAGTCCGCCGGTTCGATCCCCTCCGCCCTCGCGAGAGCGAACGCGTGGGCGAGCCCGGACATCGAGGTCCAGAAGATCTCGAGCAGGGCGAGGTCGTACCCGGCGGCGCGGCCGTGGTCGTCGCCCAGGTGGGTGTGCGTGCCGCGCTGGGGGAGCGGGGGCTGGCGGCGGCTCTGGACGCCGGACGGGACGGGCCGGATCAGTAGCGGCGGCCGCGCAGCTCGGCCACCAGCACCGCCGCCTGGGTGCGGCGCTTGAGGTCCAGTTTGGCCAGCAGCGCGGAGACGTAGTTCTTCACGGTCTTCTCGGCCAGGTACAGGCGCTCACCGATCTGCCGGTTGGTCATGCCCTCGCCGATGAGGTCGAGGATCTGGCGCTCCTGCGGGGTCAGCTCCGCCAGGGGGTCGGGCTCGGCCTGGGCCCCGCGCAGCCGCTCCAGCATCGCGCCGGTGCTGCCCGAGTCCAGCAGGGAGCCGCCCGCCGCGACCGTGCGCACCGCGCCGACGAGGTCGGCGCCGTGGATCTGCTTGAGGACGTACCCGGCGGCCCCGGCCATCACGGCGTCGTACAGGGCGTCCTCGTCGGCGAAGGACGTGAGCATCAGGCAGGCGATCCCGGGGTGGTCGGAGCGGATCTCGCGGCACACCTGCACCCCGGAGCCGCCCGGCAGGCGCACGTCGAGCACGGCCACGTCGGGCAGCACCACCGGGATGCGGGACAGCGCCTGCTCGGCGGTCCCGGCCTCGCCCACGATCGTCATGTCGTCCTCGGTCTCCAAGAGCGCGGCCACGCCGCGCCGGACGACCTCGTGGTCGTCGACGAGGAAGACCCTGATCGGCTTCCGGGCACCCTCGGCTCCACCGTGGCTCATCGCGGCCCCTTCCTCGTCTCGTGTCCGCTCGGACCTGACACCGCTTCGAGGAAGACGTTAACGCCTGAGAGGAGCGCCACGGGGGTCCTTGGACACCGAACTCCCCGGGCGAAGGTCCCAGAATCGGACAAATACGTGACCTCGGGTGAGAAGTGCCTGATCACGCCTGGTCTGAGTGCGGGCGCCGCCACCGCATCGTCACCATCTCGTCACCCGGGCCGGGCGCCGGAACCCGAACAGGGTCCCGGCGCCCGCGCCTCACGGCCGCCGGCCCGCCCAGGGGCGGGCGAGTTCGAAGGCCCGGCAGGCCCGGAGCACACGCGCGTCGGAGTGCCGGGGGCCCACCACCTGGAGGCCGATCGGCAGACCCGACTCGCTGAACCCGCACGGCACGCTCGCGGCGGGCTGCTGGGTCATGTTGAACGGGTAGCTGAACCCGGCCCAGGAGGTCCACCGCCGCCCCGCCAGCTCGGGCGGCGACTCCAGCCCGGCCTCGAAGGCCACGATCGGCATGGTGGGCGTCAGCAGGAGGTCGTAGGTCTCGTGGAAGCGGCCCATCCGGGCCCCCATCGCCATGCGCAGCGCCATCGCCGTCAGGTAGTCCTGGGCCGTGTAGGTGCCGCCCTCCTCGATGATCTCCCGCAGGCCCGGGTCCTGGAGGTCGCGGTCCCGGTCGGTGAGCCGCTCGGTGGCCTTGGCCGCCCCCGAGTACCAGAGCACGTGGAACTCCTCCAGGGAGCCCGGCAGCTCGGGGTCGGTCTCCTCCACCTCGGCGCCCAGCGCCGCGAACACGCTCGCCGCGTCGGCGACCACGCGGGCCACCTCGGGGTCCACGTCCAGCCCGCCCAGGGTGGGGCTGTAGGCGATGCGCATGCCCCGCACCAGCGCCTCGGGGTCGGTGCCGCGCCCCGCCTCGGCCAGCCCGCCCGGGGCCGGGGTCGGCATGGCCATCCAGTCCCGGGAGTCGAACCCGGAGACCACGTCCAGCATCAGCGCCATGTCGCCCACGGTGCGGGCCATCGGCCCGGTGTGCGCGAGCGACCCGAACGGGCTCGCCGGGAAGTGCGGCACCAGGCCCCAGGTGGGCTTGATCCCGCAGATGCCCGTGAAGCTGGCCGGGATGCGGATGGAGCCGCCCCCGTCCGTCCCGGTGGAGATCGGGCCCATCCCGGCGGCCACCGCGGCCGCCGACCCCCCGCTGGAACCGCCGGGAGTGGTCGACAGGTCCCACGGGTTGCGCGTGATCCCGGTGAGCGGGTTGTCCGTGACGCCCTTCCAGGCCAGCTCCGGCGTGGTCGTCTTGCCGACGAACACCGCCCCCTGCTCGCGCAGGCGCGCCACCACGGGGGAGTCCTCGTCCCACGGGCCCTCCTGGGAGGAGGTCACCGACCCCTTGAGGGTGGGCCACCCCTTCGTCAGGTGGATGTCCTTGACGGAGGCGGGGACGCCGTCCAGTCTGCCCTCGGGCTCGCCCCGCCGCCAGCGCTCCGCTGAGGCGCGGGCCGCCTCGCGCGCCTCCTCGGGGCGCACCAGGCAGAACGCGTTCAGGGCCGGGTTGTCCTGCTCGATGCGTTCGAGCACCGCGTCGACCGCCTCCACCGGGGACAGCTCCCCGGTGGAGTAGGCGCGCAGGAGTTCTTCGGCGGACAGGTCGGCCGGTGTCGCGGGTTCGCCCGCGCGCGCCGCCGGGACGCCGCGCGCGGCCCCCGCGTCGGCACCGGTGGAGCCTTCGGCCGCACCGACGGCCGCACCGGCGTCGTCGGTCCCGGCCCGGTCGGAACGGATCGTCACATCAGCCTCCCAAGTCACGCGAGGGGTCAGCCGGGCACGTAGCCCCGGCGCTTGTCCACGACGTTGCGCGGTCCGCGCCCGTCCAGGTAACGGGCGAGGTTGTCCAGGAACAGCTCGACCAGGTCGTCCCGCCAGCCGACGACGTCACCGGACATGTGCGGCGACACGATCGACCCGGGCAGCCCCCAGAGCGGGTTGATGGCCTTGAGCGGTTCCCGTTCGAAGACGTCCAGTGCGGCACCGGCGATCGCGCCCCGGTCCAGGGCGGCGACCAGGTCGGACTGGACGACGATGGGGCCGCGCGCGATGTTGACCAGCCGCGCGGTGGGTTTCATCAGGTCGAGGAAGGGCCGGGCGACCAGGCCCCGGGTGGCCTCGGTGAGCGGCGCGGCGACCACGACGTAGTCGGCCTCGGGGAGCTCGCCGACCAGCGTGGGGCCGCCGTCGGCGCCTCGCCCGTCCAGGCTGGACTCGACCACGGAGCCGAAGTCGGGGTCGCCGTCGCGGGCGTGACTGCCCGATCCGTGGACCTCCATGCCCACGGCCCGGAGCTTGCGGGCGATCGCCCGGCCGATCGGCCCGGTGCCGACGACCAGGGCGCGCCGACCGGCCACGCGCTCGGTCTCGCGGTGCCGCCACACCCGCTCCCGCTGGAGGTCCCAGGTGCCGTGGAGGTCCTTGGCGAAGGAGATGACCAGGCCCAGGACGTACTCGGCGATGTGTTCGTCGAAGACACCGCGCGAGTTGGTGACCACCACGTCGCTCTCGACCAGCCCGGGGAACATGAGGTTGTCCACGCCGGTGGTGGCGGCGTGCACCCACCTCAAGGAGTCGGCCTTGGACCAGGAGTCGGCCAGCGCCTCGGTGAACAGGTCCCACACGAGCAGGAGGTCCGCGCCGGGAAGGGCGGTGGGCAGCTCGTCGGCGGTGGCGTAGACGACCCCGCCGAGTCCGGGGTGGTCGTCGATGCGCTCGTGCCCCGGTGGAAGGTCCTCGCCTCGGAGGACGACGAGACGGGGCCGCTCGGGCACGGACGGGTTGGCGGCGGAACTGTTCACGGGCGCCCTTTCCGGTTGCGACGGTGTTCTGACGTGCCGATCCTGTCGTCGGAGTGGTGGTTTCGCCCTGCACGGGAAACGCTAGGGAGCCGCTCATGGATTGTCAACAATCCACAAAACGCCCGTTCCGGGCCTTTGCGGCGTGTTGTCCACGAGGCCTCCGGGCCTTCTCGGGGCGCCGTTCACCCGCACCGACGCTGACGGCGTACCCGCGCGTCCCGGTGGCTATTGCCGTCCAGGGGGGATGGATCGTAAGATTGTAGACAATCAACATCACGTGAGGTGCCAGGGAACCCTGACGAAACATCTTCGAAGGGACGCCACTTGCCCAGATACATGACCGTCACCCTCGCTCGGCGCGGGGTCTCCTGCGTGGCCGAACTTCTGGAGGCGGACGCCCCCCGCACCTGCGACGCGGTGTGGAACGCGCTCCCGCAGGGGGACGCCGTCCAGCACGCCAAGTACGCGCGCAACGAGGTCTACACGATGGTGCCGAGGTTCGCCGACCCCGAACCGGGCCAGGAGAACCCCACCGTCACGCCCATCCCCGGCGACATCGTCTACTTCTCGTTCGACGAGGGCATGCTCGACCGCTCCTTCAAGGAGGACAAGGGCATCGGGCACCTGCCCGGCGTCATCGACCTCGCCCTGTTCTACGGGCGCAACAACCTGCTGCTCAACGGCGACGTGGGCTGGGTCCCCGGCAACGTGTTCGCCACCGTCGTGGAGAACCTGCCCGCCATGGCCGAGGCCTGCAACGACGTCTGGCGCTCCGGGAGCGTCGGCGAGCGCCTCCTGTACGAACGGCTCGAACGCTGACCGGCCCCGAGGCGGCGGTCCGGGAGACTCCGAGGCCGCACGACCCCACACGAGCGCGACCGAAACCGGGAGGTGAGTGACCGATGCGGACCGAGCGAGACCGAGCGGCCCACGAGGGCGGCCCCGGAGGCGTCCCGGTGCGACGCCCCGAGGCGGGCGACGACGACCGGACCCCCGCCCCCATCCCCTTCACGGCGGACCCGACCATCCCCGAACACGGCGCGACGCACCCGGTCGCCGACCTCTCGGCGACCACGCTCACGCCCTGGCAGGCGGGCGTCGGCGTCGTGGCGCCCTACGACTTCGCGCTCGATCGCGAACTGTGGCGCTGGACGCCCGACGACGTCTCACTGCTCATCACCCGTCTGCCGTACGTGCGCATCCCGGTGACCGTCGACCAGGCCGCGGCCCTCAGCCGCGGCAAGCGCGTGACCAAGGCGGTCCGGGCCCTCACGGCCCCCGAGCCCCTCGCGGTCGGCTACGCCTGCGCCTCCGGCAGCTTCGTGCACGGAGCGCACGGAGAACGGGAACTGCGTACCACCATGCTGGCGGCGGGAGCGCCCGCCGCCGTCACCACCTCGGGCGCGCTGATCAACGCCCTGCGCGCCCTGGAGACCGACCGCATCGCGGTGGTCACCCCGTACGTCGACAGCGTCACCGACCGCCTGCTCGACTACCTCGCCGAACACGACGTCGGGGTCACCTCCAGCGTGGGGCTCGGCCTGCTCAGCCACATCTGGAGGGTCACCTACGCCGAGGTCGCCCGGGCGGTCCACGAGGTCGACCGCCCCGACGCCCAGGCCGTCTTCATCAGCTGCACCAACGTCCTCACCTACGACATCATCGCGCCCCTGGAACGAGAGCTGGGCAAACCGGTGATCGCCGCCAACCAGGTCACCATGTGGGACCTGCTGCGGGCCGCCGGACACCAGCCCGTGGCCCACGGCCAGCGCCTGGTCGACGCGACCGCGCCCAGCGCCGTCTGACACCGCCCGGAGGGCGCCCGGCCCCAAGGAGAACCATGACCCGAGTCGGAATCCTGTATCCCGGCCACAGCGCCGAGGACGACTACCGGACCTTCGCCGAGGCGCTCGGCGGCGAGGTCGAACTCCCGCTGGTGCACACGCTCATGCGTGAGGACGCCCACCGGGTGGACGCCCTCCTGGACGTGGGCAGCGAGGGCGTGCTCGCCAAGGGCGCCCAGGAGCTGACCGCGATGCGGGTCGACTCCGCCGTCTGGGCCTGCACGAGCGGCAGCTTCGTGTTCGGCTGGGAGGGCGCCCGCCGCCAGGTGGAGGGGGTGCGGGAGGTGACGGGCGTACCGAGCTCCAGCACCTCCTTCGCCTTCGTGCACGCCCTGAGCCAGCTACGCGCCTCCCGGGTCGCCATCGCCGCCACCTATCCCGACGACGTCGCCCTGCGCTTCGTGGAGTTCCTCACCGACGCCGGAGTGACCGTCATGTCCATGGCCAGCCACGGCATCGCCACGGCGGCCGAGGTCGGCCACCTCGACCCCGACGAGGCGCTCGACTTCGTCATCTCCAACGACCACCCCAGGGCCGAGGCGGTCCTGGTCCCCGACACGGCCCTGCACAGCGCGGACCTCATCGAACCGATGGAGGCCCTGCTGGGCAAGACGGTGCTCACCGCCAACCAGGTCAGCGTGTGGGAGGGCCTGCGGCTCGCCGGACAGTGCGGGGCCAGGTCCGGGCCGGGCACGCTCTTCCGCTCCGGGGCCTCCGTGGTCCGGAGCGCGTTCGAGTCCGGTTAGCCTCGGGGCCAGTCGCGCCCGGTTCGTCACCATTGCACCGAAGCCTCGAAGGGAACACCATGCCAGCCCCCGGTCAGCTCAGACCCGTCCCCAGACGGTCCACCGCCGAGCTGATCGCCGACCAGCTGAGATCGGCGATCATGTACGGCTCACTCGCCCCGGGGGACCAGCTCGGCGAGGCCGAACTGGCCGGGCGGCTGGGCGTCAGCCGGGGGCCGCTCCGCGAGGCCATGCAGCGCCTGGTCCAGGAGGGCCTGCTCCGCAGTGAACGGCACAGGGGCCTGTTCGTGCGCGAGCTCACGCCCGACGACGTCCGGGACGTCTATGTGGCCCGGCTCGCGGTGGAGCGCACCGCCTGCGAGCTGATCATGCGGGGCAACCGGGGAGAGGCCCTGGCCCGCCTCACCCCCGCCGTGGACCGGTTGGCCGAGGCGGCCGCCAGCGCCGACCGCACCGCCATGAGCGACGCCGACCAGGAGTTCCACCGCACCCTGGTGAGCTGCTCGGGCAACTCCCGGCTCGAGCGCATGGCGCAGACCCTGCTGGTCGAGACCCGCATGTGCCTCACCGTGATGCAGTCCGTCTACCCCGAGCCCCAGGAGCTCCTGGACGAGCACCGCCGCATCCTCGACGCCATCGTGGAGGGCGAGGAGGAACGGCTGCTCACGCTCATCGAGTCGCACATGGTCGACACCGTCGCCCGCATCAACGCGGAGTCCGCGGCCTGACCCGGACGGACCCGTGCCCGGTCACGGGGTGCGGGGCCGTGCCCCGAGGCGCGGGGCCGCCGCGAAGCCCCGTGCCCGCCCCCGCTGCCCGGAGCCGACCGAGCGGGGTGCGCTCGACCGCGCGGGCCGCAGTCCCACACGGCCCGCCGTGAGGCCGTCCCGGTGGCATTGCCGCGACCCGGGACGACCCCCTGCGAGAGCCCGAGCGGTCAGACCAGGCCGCCGATCCCCACGTACTTGGTGTCCAGGAACTCGTCGATGCCCACACGGCCGCCCTCGCGGCCCAGACCCGAGTGCTTGACACCGCCGAACGGCGCCGCGGGGTTGGACACCACGCCCTGGTTGAGGCCGACCATGCCGGTCTCCAGGGCCTCACTCACCCGCATGGCCCGGTTCAGGTCACGGGTGTACAAGTAGCTGACCAGGCCGAACTCGGTGTCGTTGGCGGCGCGGACCGCCTCCTCCTCCGTCTCGAAGGTGAGCACCGGCGCCACCGGGCCGAAGATCTCGGTGGTCGACAGCTCCGCCGCGAACGGGACGTCGGCCAGCACCGTCGGCTGGTAGAAGTGCCCCGGTCCGTCGCCGGGCCCCCCGCCGACGAGCACGCGCGCCCCGCGCCGCACGGCGTCGTCCACCAGCCCCTGGACCTTGTCGCGCGCCTTGTCGTCGATCAGCGGGCCCACGTCCGCGCCGTCGTCCAGCCCCCGGCCCAGCCGGAGCGCGCCCATGCGCTCGCTGAGCCGCCGCGAGAACTCCTCGGCGATCCCGGACTGGGCGTAGATCCGGTTGGCGGCCGTGCAGGCCTCGCCGATGTTGCGCATCTTGGCGAGCATCGCGCCGTCCACCGCGGCGTCCAGGTCGGCGTCGTCGAAGACCAGGAACGGCGCGTTGCCGCCCAGCTCCATCGACGTGCGCAGGACCTGCGGGGCGCTCTGTTCCAGCAGCTTGCGGCCCACGGCGGTGGAGCCGGTGAACGACAGCTTGCGGACGCGGCCGTCCGACAGCAGGGGCTCGGTGAGCGCACCGGGGTCCGTGGTGGGCAGGACGCTGAGCACGCCCTCGGGGAGGCCCGCCTCGGACAGGATTCCGGCCAGGGCCAGCGCCGACAGCGGCGTCTGGTGGGCGGGCTTGAGGATCATCGTGCAGCCGGAGGCGATCGCCGGGCCGATCTTGCGGGTGCCCATCGCCATGGGGAAGTTCCACGGGGTGATGAGCATGCACGGGCCCACCGGCTGGCGCATGATGAGGAAGCGCGACTTGCCGTCCGGCGAGGTGGAGTACCCGCCCTCGATCCGTACGGCCTCCTCGGAGAACCACCGGAAGAACTCGGCCGCGTAGGCGATCTCGCCCCGGGCCTCGGCCAGCGGCTTGCCCATCTCCAGGGTCATGAGGACGGCCAGCTCCTCCTGGCGCTCCATGAGCAGCTGGAAGCTCCTGTGCAGGATCTCGCCGCGCTCGCGGGGCGCGACCCGGGCCCACCCCGGCTGGGCCCGTGCCGCGGCGTCCAGGGCCTCCAGAGCGTCGTCCCGGCCCGCGTCGGCCACGTCGCACAGCACCTTGCGGGTGGACGGGTCCTCGACCTCGAAGGTCGCGCCCGAGGAGGAGTCCCGCCACTTCCCGCCGAGGAAGAGCCTCTTGTCCACCTGTGCGACGACCCGTGCTTCGCGATCCGACATGTTCTCTCCTCCGTCGACGGGCCGCCCCGGCGTGGAACGGCCTGTGGTCAGAACTGCCCGACGTGCGCCCGCTGGACACCGCCGCGCCCCGGATGTTTCCATAGCAGCGTCGATTGTCAACAATCCTACGGAACTCGACACAAGGAATTGAGGCCATCGCATGGCGGAGCTCTCCCCGGTTCTCAAGCAGGCGACCCCGGTCGTCGCGGCACGAGGCGAGGGTGTCTACATCTACGACGAGGACGACCGCCGTTTCCTCGACTTCACCGCCGGGATCGGCGTGACCAGCACCGGGCACTGCCACCCCAGGGTGGTCGCGGCCGCACAGGAGCAGGTCGCGACCCTGATCCACGGCCAGTACACCACCGTGATGCACCGGCCCCTGCTGCGACTCACCGAACGCCTCGGCGAGGTGCTGCCCGAGGGGATCGACCGCCTGTTCTACGTGAACTCCGGCAGTGAGGCCGTGGAGGCGGCGCTGCGCCTGGCCCGCCAGGCCACCGGCCGCCAGAACGCGGTGGTCTTCCAGGGCTCCTTCCACGGGCGCACCATGGGCGCCGCCTCGCTCACCACGTCCGGGGTGAAGATCCGCGCCGGAATCGGCCCGCTCGTGCCCGGTGTGGTGGTCGCACCGTTCCCGTACGCGTTCCGCCTCGGCCTGTCCGAGGAGGAGGCGGTGGCGTACGCCCTGCGGGAGCTCGACTACCAGTTCGCCACGGTGACCTCCCCGAAGGACACCGCCGCCGTGTTCATCGAGCCCGTCCTCGGTGAGGGCGGCTACGTGCCCGTCCCCGACGCCTTCCTCCAGGGGCTGCGGGAGCGCGCCGACCGGCACGGGTTCCTGCTGGTGGTGGACGAGGTCCAGACCGGCTTCGGCCGCACCGGCACGTTCTGGGGCCACGAGCCGTCCGGGGTGCGCCCGGACATCGTCATCACCGCGAAGGGACTGGCCAGCGGCTTCCCGCTGTCCGCGATCGCCGCACCGGCCGCGATCATGGAGAAGGCCTGGCCGGGTTCCCAGGGCGGCACCTACGGCGGCAACGCGGTCTCCTGCGCGGCGGCCCTGGCCACCCTGGACGTCATCCAGGAGGAGGGGCTGGTGGAGAACGCCGCCCGCCAGGGCGAGCGGCTCCAGCAGGGCCTGGCCAAGATCGCCGAGGCGCACCCGTCCATCGGTGACGTCCGGGGCCGCGGCCTGATGCGGGCCAACGAGTTCGTCAAGGAGGACGGCAGTCCCGACGGAGAGGCCGCGCAGCGCGCCCAGCAGGCGGCGTCCAGGAACGGCCTGCTGCTGCTGACCTGCGGCCCGGCGGGCAACGTGGTCCGCTTCATCCCGGCCCTGGTGGTCAACGGCGAGCAGGTCGACACCGCCCTGGAGCTGTGGGCGGCCTCCGTGGAGGAAAGCGTCGTCTAGACGTTGGCGGGGCGCCGACCCCGGGGTCGGCGCCCCATGGCCCGGGTCACACCGAAAACTGGCGCAAAGGTGCTCCGACGCCGTGATAGAGTCGGAGACGTCGCAAGGGAGAGCGCAGCTCACCCGGGCGACACACAACTGAAGACCTGCACTCGTAGCTCAATGGATAGAGCATCTGACTACGGATCAGAAGGTTGGGGGTTCGAGTCCTCCCGAGTGCACCACCTTGAGACAGTGGAGAGGCCGCCCGGTTCGCGCAAGCAACCGGGCGGCTTCTTTTGTGTCGGGGCAGACTTCCGATGGCCCCACGGGTCCAGCTGGTGTCCGTGGTCCCGAAGAGGGCCCTCAGGCGTACCCAGTTTCTCCAGAGTCGGACCGTCGTGGAGAAGCTTTGAAACTCATCTCCAGAGACACGGAAACTTGTAGCGGCGAGGGTAGACATGCGCGCCGCTCGTTGCTAGGTTTTCTTCCACGGCCACTGAGTTACACGGCTGGACCACCGGATACGTCGGTGGAGAGCAGGTCGGCTCGACGGCGCGCACGTGCTTCAAGGCGCCGGGGGCCGGTAGGACAGCAGTACCGCGGTACCGGTCTCTCGCTCGTGCAGGGGAGGCCGCAGCAGGAAGAAGGACGCAGTAGGGCTCGACCGGCGCACGGTTGTACGGCGTCGGGAGCCGGAAGCAGTCGAAAGCAGTGCACGAAGTGAGAAGCGAGAGGAGTAGATGCCATCAGGATCGCCCGAGCGTGGAGAGGACTCCGCCCGGGTACCGCAGGCCCCTGGATGTGAAGGAAGGTGGTCCACGGTCACACAACCGCGATCCCCACGATCCCGTCCCAGCTTGACCTCGGGGTCTGGAAGACCGGCTCTCGCCGGTAGGTGGTATTGAACTCTCGGGCCCCAGCGCCGAAACGGCGCTGGGGCCCTCTACGTGCGTTCAGGAGAAGGAAGACACGCACTTGCCCCGTCCCGACACCGGCCACCGGTTCGACGATGACAACTACCCCGCCTACACCGTGGGCGCCGCCGCGGAGATGATCGGCGCCACACCGTCGTTTCTGCGCGCTCTCGGTCAGGCCAGACTGATCGAGCCCCTGCGCTCGGAGGGCGGACACCGCCGCTACTCCCGATACCAGCTCAAGATCGCCGCCCGCGCCCGCGAACTCGTCGACGAGGGGACTCCGATCGAGTCCGCCTGCCGCATCATCATCCTGGAGGACCAGCTCGAGGAGGCGTTGCGCATCAACGAGGAGATGCGCGCCAAAGATCTGTGAAGCCGATGGGGCGCGCCGCTCCCGGATCACATAGGGGCGACGCGGCCGGACCGGGTCCCGCTCGGTGCGGGCCCGGTCACCATCGGCCGACCTCCGGGTCCCCCCGGAGGGAGGGGCGGAATCCGGCGGAACCCGGTCTCAGCGTCGGGGGCGGCGCCGCCCCCGAGGTGCGAGTGTGCCTGAGCGCTCCTGCGGCCTGGCGGACCGCACGGTCACCGGCAGCCCCGAGGGTTCGCGGGCTCCGGTCACCTCGGCCAGCTCCGGGGTGTCCGCCCCGGCACCAAGGGTGCGCGGTTCGATCCGTGCCTTGCCCACCAGGCGAGTCATGTCGCGGCGCTGGGCGGGCATCACCAGCGTGACCACGTGGCCGGACTCACCGGCTCGGGCGGTGCGTCCGCCCCGGTGCAGGTAGTCCTTGTGGTCTGTGGGTGGGTCGATGTTGACGACCAGATCCAGGCCGTCCACGTGGATGCCGCGTGCTGCGACGTTGGTCGCGATCAGCGCCGTGACGTCTCCACGCTTGAACTGGTCGAGGGTGCGGGTGCGTTGGGGTTGGGTGCGTCCGCCGTGCAGGGGCGCGGCGAGCACCCCGTTGGCCAGTAGGTGTTCGGCCATACGGTCCACCGCGCGCTTGGTGTCGAGAAACATGATCACCCGGCCCTGTCGGGCGGCGATCCTGGTGGCGACGGACCTCTTCTCACCAGGAGAGACGTGCACGACGTGGTGCTCCATGGTGGACACGGCGCCTTCGGACAGGTCGACCGAGTGCACCACCGGGTCGTCAAGGAACCGGCGCACCAGCTGGTCGACGTTCCGGTCCAGGGTGGCGGAGAACAGCATGCGCCGCCCTCCGCTCGGTACCTCCTGGAGGATCGCGGTGACCTGGGGCATGAAGCCCATGTCGGTCATCTGGTCGGCCTCGTCCAGGACGGTGGTCTCCACCCGGTCCAGCAGACAGTCGCCGCGCTCCATCAAGTCGCGCAGCCGCCCCGGGGTGGCCACGACCACGTGGCTTCCCTGCCGTAGGCTGCGCGCCTGCCGGTGGATGGGCATACCGCCCACGACGGTGGTGGTGCGAACCCCCACCGAACGCGCGTAGGGCTCCAGGGACCCCGCGACCTGCTGTGCCAGCTCCCGGGTGGGGGCCAGGACCACGGCCAGGGGGCGCCGCGGTTCCGTGGGGCGCCCGTCGAGGCTGGCGAGCAGGGGCAGGCCGAAGGCCAGGGTCTTGCCGGAACCCGTTCGGCTACGGCCCAGCACATCGCGTCCGGCCAGGGCGTTGGGCAGGGTCGCCGCTTGGATGTCGGACGGGGTCGTCAGCCCTTGGCGGGTCAGGGTCCGCTTCAGGGCCGAGGGCATGTCCAGTGCCGCGAAGGAGTCCACGGGCGGCAGGGCCGGGGTGATGGTGGTGGGAAGCGCGAACTCGCCGGAGGGGCCCGCGTTGCGAGGGCGCGAGGAGCCGCCGGGGCGCTGTCGACCGTAACTTCGTGCCGGTCGCGCACGGCCTGTGGTGGGGTGGGGATGGCTCATAAATGGCCTTTCGCCGTCGGAGTTCCCCGGGAGGGAGGCCTCACGGCCCCACAGTGAAAACCGGTAACACCGAATGAATGAAACCTGCACGCCCGGATAGAGAATTTCCAGGTCGAGTAGAGCAGTTCTGGAAAACGACGCGCGTGAAATCGGGCGCGGGAAAACAAAAAGACGGGGTCCGGCTCCTGGAGGGCGGACCCCGTCACGGGGGGAGTGTCCTCCCCCGGATCAGGCTTAGCGCAGCGTGATGTTCTCGGCCTGGGGGCCCTTGGCCCCGGCGACGGCGTCGAACTGCACGGACTGGCCTTCGGCCAGCTCACGGTAGCCCGTGGCCTGGATGTTCGAGTAGTGGGCGAAGACGTCGGGGCCGCCACCGTCCTGCTCGATGAAGCCGAAGCCCTTTTCGCCGTTGAACCACTTGACTGTACCGGTGGCCATGATGGCACCTCTCGCTCGACAATGAAGAAAACCGCAGATGACGATTTTCCCGTCACTGCGGTGATCTCCGATGGAAGTGAGGTTCCATGGGGCCACTACTGCAACTCCTCTGACAGTAGCACAGAAAAATCTATTATCCCGATTATCTGGCGCTCCACGTGGCGTCGGAAAGTGCGGTGTGGGAAATGGAGGGGTGTGGAAGCACTTCAGGGGCGGGCGTCGGCGTGGTCCGGTGGTCGCGAAGCGGGCCCGACGAACCGTGTCGGGGTCCGGGATCGGCGTGAGTCACGACGGCGCGGCCCGTCGTGACTCACCGAGCTCAGGCCGGGGTGGGGGCACCGGTGGTCGGCAGCCGGACCCCGGCCAGCTCCTCCAGTTGGCGCCACACCGACTCCATCGCGTCCGGAGGGGGCGCCTGGGTCAGCGGGTTCGGGGTCAGGCGGACCGGCCGCCCCTTGACACCGCCGCTGGGAGAGTAGAGGTCACCTCCCTGGGCCCGGGGGTCGGTGAGGGCGCGCAGCGCGGACCAGGCCGCGGCGTCCTTGCCCTGGGCCCACGGCGTGTACGGGTTGCGTTGGAAGGGGACCGTCTCGTCCCGGACGCCCGGTCGGTGCGGGGTCCGGGCGTCCACGCCGACCCCCGGGCGTGAGACCAGGGAGGCCACCGGCACACCCGCGGCCCTCAGCCGTCGGTCGAGTTCGTAGGCGAACATCTCCGTGACCGCCTTGCTCCGGGTGTAGGCGCGGACGCCCAAGCGAGAGCGGGCGCGCACGTCCCGGACCCCTGTGCGCAGCAGGTCCACGAACGACGTCGAGGTGTGCACGATCCTCGCGGTCGCGCCGTGCCTCCGCGCCGTTCGCTCCAAGAGTGGAAGCGTCCCCGCGACCAACCCCACGTTCGCCCGGACGTGGGTCGCCAGGAGGGTCGGCAGGCCGTCGGGGGTCCGGTCGGCCGCGCTCAGCGACATGGAGCCCCCGTTCAACAGCAGCCCGTCCAGGCGTTCGTACTCCGCGAGTCCCGAGACGGCCGTGGCCGTCGACTCCGGTGACGCCAGGTCCAGGAGCAGCGAGCCCAGACTCGCGTTCGGCACCTGCGCCCGGATCGCGGCCGCGGCGGTGCCCAGTCGGTCGAGCGAGCGCCCCGCGAGGACGACGTGTGCTCCGGTGGCGGCGAGTCGCTCCGCCGCGAAGTACCCGATGCCCGCGGTCGCCCCCGTCACCACCAGCGCGCGTCCGTGCTGTTCGGGCAGTACTTCGGGGTCCCAGTCCATGGCGACTCTCCCATCAATCGGATGAACTATCCGCTTACTGTAACAGTAATCGGATGACTTATCCGGTTCGAGTAGGATGCCTTCATGAACGCACTGCGCGCTGACGCCGCCCGGAGCAGGGAGCGCATCCTGGAGGTCGCGCGACGGAGCGACCCCAAGGACCTGCGCCTCAACGAGATCGCCCGCGAGGCGGGGGTCGGGGTCGGGACCGTCTACCGTCACTTCCCCACGTCCCACGCCCTGGTCGAGGAACTCACCATGGAGACTCTGGGCCGACTGCGCGCGCTCGCCGCACGGGCCAGCGCCGACCCCGACCCGGGGCGCGGGTTCGAGGCGGCACTGCGCGCCGTGGTCGACCTGCACCTGGAGGCGGGCGGTCTCCAAGCGGTCCTCCTCGCCAACGAGGACGTGAGCGAGGAGGTGGGGGCGCTCAAGGCCTCGATCTTCGGCGAGCTCGAAGAGCTGCTCAGGAGGGCGCGGGAGAGCGGAGCACTGCGCCGGGACCTGACCACCGCCCAGGTCGAGCGACTGGTCTGCGGGATCGAACACGCCATCCGCCTGGGGGAACCGGAGGACCGCGACGTCTTCGTGGACACCCTCGTCGCGGGCCTGAGACCGCCCGCCTCGACCGCCGCTGGGGCGCCGTCCACGCGCTGAGGCCCGCTTCCGAGCGCCGCCAGCGGCGAACGGTCGTCGCGCCATGAATCGGCGGCCGTGTGAGGAAAGGGATTCGAGCCCCCGACGGCGGGCGGTGCCATTCCTGTCGCCCTCAGACGCCCGTCGGTGGGGTCTCCGGTGCCGGTCCGGACGGCTTCACCGCGGCGGCGCTCAGTCGTCGACGCTGCTGCGGGACTGGTAGAGCAGGTCCTGGTACTCGGGGTGTCGGGCGATCCACCCCGCGAAGAACGGGCAGGTCGCCAGCACCCGCAGGCGCGCGGAGCGGGCCTCGTCGAGGGCCGCGCGGGCGAGCGCGGACCCCACGCCCCGCCCCCCGTACTCAGGTGCGACCTCGGTGTGCACGAACGCGACGAGCTCCTCCGTTCGGATGTAGTCCGCGACGCCCGCGACCTCCGGTTCCCCGTCGACACGTGCCTCGTAGCGCTTCGCCTCCGGGGCGTCTCTCACCTCGACCGCCATGGGTCCTCCTCCTCGATGGGTCGGCCGGGCGGTCGTCCGCCCGGCCGGGTGCCCGCCGGGTGCTCGTCCGGCGGGCGCGGGTGGGGTCAGGCTCCGGTGCGGGAGTTCAACAGCTGGGTCTCCCAGGCGAACGCGACGCCGGTGGCACCACCGTGCTGCTCCAGGACCCCGGCCATGGCCGACACGGTCTCCTCCCGGGCCCAGTCGCGCTGCCACTCGCCCGCCACGGCCAGCCAGGTGATCGGCACCACGCCGGCCTGGACCATCCGCCGCACGGCCATGTCGTGGGCCTCGGCCGAGACACCGCCTGACGCGTCGGTGACCGCGAAGACGTGGTAGCCCTCGCCAGCCGCCTGGATCGCGGGCATCGCCAGGCAGATCTCCGTCCACAGTCCGGCGATGACCAGCTTCTTCCTGCCGGTCGCCTTGACGGCGTCGACGACCCGTTGGTCCTGCCAGGTGTTGATGAACGTGCGGTCGATCGGCGTCTGCTCCGGGAAGATGTCGCTGAGGCCCGGGATGAGGTGGCCGCCGCGCTCCTCCAGGACGGTGGTCAGGATGGTCGGAACCTCGAACGCCTTGGCGGCCTTGGCCAGGGCGATCGCGTTGTTGACGACCATGGTGGGCTCGTGGCTGTTCAGGTTGGCGAACTGGAACGGCTGGTGGTCGATGAGGACGAGCACGCTCTCCTCCGGGGTCAGCAGTGCCTCCAGTCCGTTCTTGGCCTCGGTGCTCACGGGGGTCCTCTCCGGGTGGGGGGGCGACGCCCACAGTGACTCATTTTATTGATGCGTCATCAAAATAGGCACCAATGGATGATGCGTCAACCGTGTGGCGGATCTGGCTAACAAGTTGACCCATCATCTACTATGCGCATGACGCATCACCCAACTTCGGGGCGTTCGAGCAGCCTGCCCCATTCGGCCTGTTCCGGGGTGGTGAAAGCGCCACCGCGCCTCCCGTGCCACATCCAAGGAATCGAGAACCGATGACCCTCCCGTCACTGACGAACTGGCCGGCACTGCGGGTCGCCGACTGGACCCCCACCCGCGACACCCTGCACATGTGGACCCAGATCGTCGGCAAGATCCGCATGGCCCACGCCCCGCTGGTCAACCACTGGTGGCAGGTCACCCTCTACGTCAGCCCACGCGGGTTGACGACCTCGGCCGTCCCGTACCGGGGCGGCGCCTTCGAGATCGAGTTCGACCTCGTCGGCCACCGGCTGGAGGTGCGCGGCAGCGACGGCGGTTCCCGGGGCTTCCCGCTGAGGCCGATGACGGTTGCCGAGTTCTACACCCGGACCCTGGACGCGTTGGGACGCCTCGGAATCGAGGCGCCGATCCGGCCGCACCCGAACGAGGTCGACCCGGCGATCCCCTTCGCCGAGGACCACGAGCACGCCTCCTACGACGCCGAGGCCGCCACCCTCTTCTGGCGACAGTTGTTGCAGGCCAACAGGGTGATGGGCGAGTTCCGGTCGCACTTCGTCGGCAAGGTGAGCCCGGTGCACTTCTTCTGGGGAGGGATGGACCTCGCCTGCACCCGCTTCTCCGGGCGGTCGGCCCCGCCGCACCCGGGCGGTGCGCCCAACTGCGGGGACTGGGTCATGGTGGAGGGCTACTCGCGGGAACTGTCCAGCTGCGGGTTCTGGCCCGGCGGCGGCGAGGAGGGCGCCTTCTACTCCTACGCCTACCCCGCGCCCGCCGGGTTCGCCGACCAGCCGGTCGGTCCGGAGGGCGCGTACTACAGCACGGAGTTCCAGCAGTTCCTGCTGCCCTACGAAGTGGCCCGCGCCGCACCCGATCCCGACCGCGCCGTCGCGGAGTTCCTCCGCACGACCTACGAGGCCGCCGCCGACCAGGGGCACTGGGACCGCCCCGCGCTGGAGGACGACCCCCTCCGTTGGGCCGGAGCCTGAACCGACCGGGACACGGCGGTCGGGGTGCCCCGCCGGTCACCCCGACCGCCGCGCTCGCCCAGGTGAGGTGTCGACTTCTTCGTTACACTGCGCCCATGGACGAGACGCCGCGCTGGCTGAACGCGGAGGAGAAGGCGGCATGGGACGGCTTCATCCGCATGCAGGAGACGCTCGTCGGGCGGCTCTCCCGTCTCCTCCAGGCCGACTCCGGGATGTCCGCCTCCGACTACGTCGTCCTCGTGAACCTCACCGAGAGCAGTGAGGGGAAGATGCGCTACCTGGAGCTGGCCAAGCTCGTCAACTGGGAGAAGAGCCGCATGTCCCACCAGGTCAGGCGGATGACGCAGCGCGGTCTCGTGGCCAGGGAGGAGTGCCCCGACGACGCCCGGGGGGCGTTCATCGTCGTCACCCCGGCGGGTTACGAGGCGATCGAGGCGGCCGCGCCGCTCCATGTCGAACACGTGCGGCGTCTGTTCGTCGACGCGCTGACCCCGAACCAGCTCGGCACGTTCGCCCGGCTCACCCAGCGCGTGTCGGACCACATGGACAAGCAGCCCGACTGAGCACGAACCCGGGTCGTCGCTGATCCTCGTCCTGCGCGAGGATGGGGGCCGACACCCCCCACGGAAGCCGGGAACCGACCATGTTCGACATGATCACCGACGCCGCCGAGCGTGCGGTCGTCCACGCTCGGGATGAGGGCGCGCTCGTCATGCCCCCCGCCGCCGACGCGGTTCCCGCGGCGTCCGCCCAGGGCGCCCCGTGACCGGCCGCGCCCCCGAAGGCCACCTGAAGCTGACGATCGCCTGTGTGCTGCTGTTCGTCGGCGGCCTGCTGATCCTGGTGTCCGCCAGCCCGCTCACGGGTGACCCGAACCCGACGAACATGCTGGGCGGCGCGGTCATGATGGGGGTGTCGACCCTGCTCTACCACCTGATGATCCGGCGGTGGTGACGGACGGGGGCCACCGTCGGCGGCTGCCCGGGTACCACCGAGGCGGCTACCCGGGGAGCACGACCAGGGCTCCTCCGGAGCCCTGTGCCAACGTCGTTCGCACACGGCCCGCGATCCAGTCGGGAGCGCCGACCAGCTCCTCCCCGGCGAGGAGCGGCACGCGGGCGGTGACCGTGCCGACCCCGTCGAGCCGTTCCAGGGTCAGGTCCGCGGACCCGGTGGCGGGGTCCGCGTGGACCGCGACCAGATTCAGGTCCCTCATCCGCCAGTGGGTGGAGTCGACACAGATCTGGTCCAGCAGCCAGGCGTAGCGGGCTCGGGCCGAAGCGTTCGTGGGCGGGGCCCAGAACTCCCGTCCGTGTCCGGGTGGCGAGGCCCGTACGGTCCGGCCCGGGGCCGCGCCCTCCAACAGGTGTCGAAGCCGGTCCGCGTCGGTGTCGGGCTCGCAGACGACGGTGACCCGTGGTCCTCCGTCCCAGGCCGCTCGAACCCGGGCCCGCGCACCGGTCAGGTCGAGTGCCAGGAGGAGGTCGGTGTCGGCGCGTTGGATCGTCGAACTCGCGACCATGGCGGGCACCCACCACTCCACGTGCGGCCATCGGGGCGAGGGGCGCAGCGGTCGCGCGTGGTGCGGCAACGGACCTCCGGGCGTGTCCGGGTGCGGGCGGCTCTTCCCCCGGCGTCGCGGAGGGTGGACGTTCGGAACCGGAGTCCCCGGGAGGGGGCATCGGCCTTCGGTCCCACCGTAGGCGCCGCGCGGCCGTCCTCGGGTCGAGGGGATGCCGAACGGCCCCGTCGGCGCCTCCCGAGAAGAAGTCTCCTCGAAGGCGGCGCGAACACTCCGTCAGAGCGGGGCGGAGGGGGTCGTCTCACGAAAAAATGTACCAGTGTTTGTCGCACATGAAGCGGGGGCGTTTTCCCTTGTCCGACAGGGCCTCCCGGCCACCGACAACCGTCCCGAAACGACCCGATGAGCAAGTTCGGACTTGCCACACGGCTCTCACGTGCTAAAACCTAGGTGGGTTTGGGGTTGCTACCAAACCCATAACGAATCGTTGAGAGGTGGTTCATGCATCTACTTCCCTCCGATACCGAGAAGCTTCTCCTGGCCGTCGCGGGCATGATCGCCCGGGACCGACGGGAACGGGGAGTCAAGCTCAACCAACCGGAATCGGTAGCGCTGCTGTCCTGCTGGGTGATCGAGCGGGCCCGAGAGGGCGCCAAGGTGGCCGACCTGATGGACGAGGGGCGCACCGTGCTCTCTCGTGACGAGGTCATGGACGGGGTCCCGGACATGATCCCGAACATCCAGGTCGAGGCCACCTTCCGCGACGGTCGCAAGCTCGTCACGATCACGGAGCCGATCCAATGATCATTCCCGGTGAGATCCGCACCCGCGTCACCCCCCTCGACCTCAACGCCGACCGCGAGCGCCTGTCCCTCGTCGTCGTCAACGCCGGGGACCGGCCGATCCAGATCGGCTCCCACCTGCACTTTCCGGACGCGAACCCGGCCCTGGACTTCGACCGTGAGGTCTGCCGGGGCTTCCGGTTGGACATCCCCGCCGGCACCTCGATCCGTCTGGAACCCGGGGTGAGCCGCACCGTCGACCTCGTGGCCTTCGGCGGTCGACGCTACGTTCCCGGCCTCCAGCTCAACGACCTGAGCAAGGAACCCAAGACCGGCGAGCGCGTCCCGCGTCCGGTGATCCCGTTCGGCACCCCCGGCGTCGAGGTGCCCGCACCTGAGCGCGCCTCCGGCACCACGATGCGCGTCGGCGAGATCGACGCGCACGACGGGGACCCGGCCGAGGTGGTGCCCACCGAGACGCCTCCCGGACAGCGGGGCGTGACCGAGGACGAGGACACCGAGGAGCAGCAACCGTGAGCCGCATCGACCGCCGCGAGTACGTCCAGCTGTACGGGCCCACGGTCGGGGACCAGATCCGCCTGGGCGACACCGACCTGTGGATCGAGGTCGAGGAGGACCGCACCGCGGGAGGCGACGAGGCCGTCTTCGGCGGTGGCAAGACCATCCGCGAGTCGATGGGCCAGGGGCTGACCACGCGCTCCGAGGGAGCCCTGGACCTGGTCATCACCAACGTGGTGATCATGGACCACTGGGGGATCGTCCGGGGTGACGTCGGCATCCGGGACGGCCACATCGTGGCCATCGGCAAGGCCGGCAACCCGGACATCATGGACGGCGTGCACCCGAAACTGCTGATCGGCCCGGGCACCGACGTCATCGCCGGTGAGGGCAAGATCCTCACCGCCGGGGCGATCGACACCCACGTGCATTTCCTCAGCGAGATCGAGATGCGCGAGGCGCTGACCACCGGGACGACCACGGTGATCGGCGGCGGCACCGGTCCCACGGAGGGGTCCAAGGCCACGACGGTGACGCCGGGCGCGCACGCGCTGCGGATGATGCACCGGGCCCTGGACAAGTTCCCGCTCAACGTTCTGCTGTTCAGCAAGGGCAGCACGGTCTCCATGAAGGCCCTGGGCGAGGACGCCCTGGCCGGTGCGGGCGGGTACAAGGTCCACGAGGACTGGGGCGCGACCCCGGCGGCGATCGACGCGGCCCTGCGCGGCGCAGACGAGTTCGGCCTCCAGGTGGCCCTGCACGCCGACTCCCTCAACGAGACCGGCTACGTCCAGCACACGCTGGAGGCGATCGCCGGTCGCGGCATCCACGTGTTCCACTCCGAGGGCGCGGGCGGCGGCCACGCGCCGGACATCATCGTCACCGCGGGTGAGTCGAACGTCCTGCCCGCCTCCACCAACCCGACCCTGCCGTTCACGGTGAACACCGTCGCCGAGCACATGGACATGCTCATGGTGGTGCACCACCTCAACCCGCGCGTGCCGGAGGACCTGGCGTTCGCCGACTCGCGCATCCGCGCCTCGACGATGGCGGCCGAGGACGTCCTGCTGGACATGGGCGCGATCGCCATCACGTCCACGGACGCGCAGGCGATGGGCCGCATCGGTGAGCTGATCTGCCGTACCTGGCAGGTGGCGCACGTGATGAAGAACAAGTTCGGTCCGCTCCCCTCGGAGCTGCCCGCCGACAACGCCCGTGCCCGCCGGTACGTGGCGAAGTACACCATCTGCCCCGCGGTGGCGCACGGCATCGACCACGTGGTCGGTTCTGTGGAGCCGGGGAAGATGGCCGACCTGGTGCTGTGGGACCCGGCGTTCTTCGGCATCCGGCCGACCTCGGTGATCAAGGCGGGCGCGATCGTCGCCGCCCCGCTGGGCGACCCCAACGGCGCGGTTCCCCTGCCGCAGCCGGTCCTGATGCGGCCGACCCTGGCCGCGGAGGCCACGTCGGCGGCTGACCTCGCGGTGAGCTTCGTGTCGCCGATGGCGATCGAGGACGGGCTGGCCGACCGGCTGGGGCTCCAGCGCAAGCTGGTGGGCGTGAAGCCGACGCGCGACATCACCAAGGCGGACATGCCGAACAACAACGCGCTGCCGGACATCGACGTCAACCCCGAGACGTTCGAGATCGCCATCGACGGTCAGTTCGTGCGGCGCCAGGCCGTGGACGAGGTACCGCTCGCGCAGCGGTACTCGATGTTCTAGGCCGCCGTGTGAGCACTGGACTGGGCACACTCCTGCTGGCCGACGCGCGCCTGCCGGTGGGAGGCCACACGTACTCGGCGGGGCTCGAACCCGCCCTGCTGGACGGCCTGCCCACGGAGCTCGTCCCGGCGTACATCGCCGCGCGTACCCGCACGGTGGGTCTCGTGGAGGCGGCCGCCGCCGTCCTGGCCCACCGTGCGGTCGGTGGCGCGGCCGCCGACGCCCCCGCCATCGACGGCCCCGAGGGGGGCGGGGCGGACGCCGGAGCCCTCGCCGACGCGCACGAGGCGCTGCTGGCCCGCTCGCCGAGCGCCCCGCTGCGTGACATCTCGGGGCTGCTCGGCCGGGGGCTGGTCCGCCTGGCGGACCGCCTGTGGCCCGAACACCCGGCGGTGAAGGCGCTGCGCACGCTGGGCCGGGCCCCGCAGCGGCCGATCGCGCTCGGCGTGGTCGCGGCCGTCATGGGGTCGGACGAGACCGAGACCGCCCGGGTGAGTCTGTACGACGACGCCCAGACGGTGGCCTCCGCCGCACTGAAACTCGCACCCGTCGACCCGGTGGACGCGGCCGGTTGGGTGCTCGGAGCCGAGGGGGTGATCTCCGCGACGCTCGCGGAGGCGCTCGCGGTCCGGGGTCCCGACGACCTCCCGGCCCGCACCGCACCCCAGATCGAGGGGTGGTCCCTCGAACACCAAGTCAAGACCAGGAGGATCTTCGTTGCCTGAGCAGACCGAAGCGAACGCGGCCGCAGGTTCCACCACCGCCCCCCGTCGCGCGATGCGCCTGGGTGTGGCCGGTCCGGTCGGAACCGGCAAGAGCACGCTCATCGCGACCCTGTGCCGTGAGCTCGCCGGCGAGCTGAGCATGGCCGTGGTCACCAACGACATCTACACCGACGAGGACGCCCGCCTGCTGCGCGCGGCCGGGGTCCTGCCGATCGAGCGCATCCACGCGGTGGAGACGGGTGCGTGCCCGCACACCGCGATCCGTGACGACGTCACCCCCAACCTGCTCGCGGTGGAGGACCTGGAGGCGGAGTTCGCCCCGCTGGACCTGGTTGTGGTGGAGAGCGGCGGCGACAACCTCACCGCCACGTTCAGCCCCGCCCTGGCCGACGCGCAGATCTTCTGCCTGGACGTGGCCGGTGGCGGCGACGTGGCCCGCAAGGGCGGCCCGGGCATCGAGCGCGCCGACCTGCTCGTGGTGAACAAGACCGACCTCGCCCCGCACGTGGGCGTGGACGCCGAGCGGATGGTGGCCGACGCCTCCGCCTCGCGCGGCGGCCTCCCGGTGCTGGCCCTGAGCCAGCACGACGACGTCTCCATCAAGGCCCTGGCCGGGTGGGTGCACCAGGTGTTGGCCGACTACCGCGCCGGTAGCCACGTGCCGCGCGACCCGGGCCCGATGGCCCCGCACACCCACGCCGACGGCACCACCCACACCCATGAGGGTGACGGGGACGGGCACGAGCACGGATGAGTGAGAGCGTCCCGGCCCGAGTGACCGTGGAGCGGGTCGGCGGGCGGGTGCGTATGACGCACCTGTCCGGCGGCACGTACCTGCGGGCTCAGCCCCTGGGCGTGCGGGGCGACACCGCGCGGGTGGCGCTGCTGGGCACCTGGGCCCTGCTGCTCGCCGGGGACGACCTGCGGATGGAGGTCACCGTGGGCCCCGGAGTGTGGCTGGAGCTGGTGGAACCGTCCGGGACGGTCGCCTACGACGCCGACGGCGGGTCCGCGAGTTGGCGGGCCGACCTGAGCGTGGCGGACGGCGCGTGCCTGGTGTGGCGCGGCGCCCCGTTCGTGGTGACCGCGGGCGCGGACATCACGCGGGACATGCGGGTGCGCCTGTCGGGTTCCGGCCGTGCGTTGGTGCACGAGACGCTGGCGCTCGGCCGCTCCTACGAATCGTCCGGGGGGCCGCTGCGTTCGGTCACCCGGGTCGACGTGGACGGTCGTCCGCTGCTGGTGGAGGACCTGGACCTGCGTGATCCGTCATTGTCGGCGGCCCCCGGGGTGATGGGCGGGAACCGGGTGCAGAGCTCGACCTTCCTGCTGGGGGCCCGTCCGGAGCGGGCGGTGGGCGTGCGAGAGACCCTGCTGCACGGGCCGGGGGCCCTGGCCAGGGCGGTGGCCGGGCACGCCCACGAGGCGGACGCCCAGGTCGCCGACTCGTGGCGGCGGTGGCGCGCGGAGTTCACGGACCCCGCCGGATACGAGGCGGCCGAACCGGAGCACGACTTCGCCTGACGCTTGTGTCTGGCGCGTGTGCGCGACGGAGGAGGGCCGGGGGAACACGTTCCCCCGGCCCTCCCTCGGTCAGCCGGACAACTCCCGGAGGTCCGCCACCTCGTGGGCCCAGGCCCGCAACAGCGCGTGGTCGTGGCTGATGGTGAGGACGCCGACCCCCTCGGCGGCCAGCTCCGACAACAGGTGCGCGACAGTCGCCGTGGAGGCGGCGTCGAGCATGGCGGTGGGTTCGTCACACACCAGGTAGTCGGGGGCGGCGGCCAGAGCCCGGGCGACGCAGGCCCGTTGCAGCTGGCCGGCCGACACCTGGTGCGGGAGCCGTTCCAGCAGGTCCGGGGTGAGCCCCACCCTTCGGGCCAGTTCCGCGGTCCGGGCGTCCGTCTCCGCACCGCGCCGGGCCCGGCGCCCCCGGGCGTCCAACGGCTCCGCGATGATCCGCCGCAGCGTCATCCTCGGGTCGGTGGCGGCCACGGGTGACTGGTGCAGCAGCCCCAACCGCCCGTCCATCCGACCCCGCCGGACGGACGGGGGCCGACCGTCGACCAGTACGGCCCCCTCGTCGGGTGGACGCAGGCCGGTGAGGACGCGCGCCAGCGACGACTTGCCGCTGCCGGACGGGCCGGTCAGCCCGAGGACACGCCCCGGTTCGACGGTCAGATCCACCCCTCGGATCACCACGTGATCCCCGTATCGACAGGCGACGCTGTCAGCCACCAACGGCATCGTTCCGCTCCCTCCGGTCGTCGAACGCGTGGTCGGCGGGAAGGTCGGTGAGCTCCGGCGGGAGCCCCGGCAGCGGGTGCAGCCCGTGCGCGGGCAGCGCCGCCACGAGCGCCCGACTGTAGGGGTGCTCCGGCGCGGTGAGCACCCTGCGCGCGGGGCCCTGTTCCACGATCCGTCCCGCGTACATCACCGCCACCCGGTCGGCCGGGTCGGCGGTCTCCAGCGCCTGGAGGTCGTGGGTGATCACCAGGACCGCCGTGCCGGAGTCGGCCACGGCGCGCAGCAGGCCCAGGACCTGGACGGCCAGGTCCGGGTCCAGACCCGCGGTGGGTTCGTCGGCCACGAGCACCCGGGGTGCGCCCGCGAGGGCGGCGGCCGTCGCGGCCCGGACCCCCATCCCCCCGGACAGTTCGTGCGGAAACAGTTCGGCGGTGTCGGCGTCCAGGCCGACCCGTTCCAACAGCGCGGCGACCGACTCCCCGCTGCCCAGGGCGGCCACCACCTCGGCGAGCTGGGGTCCGACGCGGCGCACGGGGGTGAAGGTCGCGGAGCCGGACTGGGCGGCCAGGCCGATGGTCCGGCCCCGCAGCGCCCGCCAGGCGGGTTCGTCGGCCCCGAGCATCTCCCGGCCCCGGACCAGCACACTTCCCGAGGACCGGGTTCCGGCCGGGGCCAGACCGCACAGCGCCGAGGCCAGCGTGGACTTGCCGGAACCCGACTCCCCGACCAGGGCGGTCAGTTCGCCCGCGCGCAGGTCGAGGTCGACGTCCGTGGCCGCGTGCACCCAGCGGCCGTCGTCCGTGGGCAGACGCAGGGTGAGGGACCGTACCCGCACCAGGGACGCGCCGTCGATCGGACCCGCGTCACCGGGGGAGGCCCCGGGAAGGGGGTCGGCCGTCCGACCGCCGCGCCGGGAGCGGGGACGGCCGTCCAGGGCGCGGGTCAGCCCGGCCACGGACAGCGTGGTGGCCACGAGCACTCCGGCCGGGGCGGCCAGCGCCCACCAGGCGCCGGTGAACACGTCGCCGCGCGCGATCTCCAGCAGGGTGCCCAGGCTGGCCTCGTCCGGGGACAGGCCCAGACCGAGGAAGCTGAGCGTGGACTCGTGCCAGACGGCGTGCGGGACCAGCATCACCAGGCCGACCGCCGCCTGCGGGAGCGCGGCGGGCAGGAGGTGCCGGACCAGCACCCGCCTCCGGGAGGAGCCCCACAGGTAGGCGGCTTCGACGTACTCGGAGGAGCGCACCGAGAGCATCTCGGCACGCACGACGCGGGCGATCTGCGGCCAGTGGGTGAGCGCGATCGACGCGATGATCGCGGTCAGCGAGCCGGGGTAGAGGGCGACGATGACCACACCGATGAGGAGGTGGGGCAGGGCGTTGACCCCGTCGGTGGTGCGCATCAGCACCCGGTCCGCGCGGCCGCCCGTGGTGGCCGCGACCGCCCCGACGGCGACTCCGAGCACGGTGGCCACCACGGCGCAGACCAGCGCCACCAGGAGGGAGACGCGCAGTCCCTCGGCGGAGCGTACGAACAGGTCGTAGCCGGAGTGGTCGGTGCCGAACCACTGCCCCGGGCCGGGCGGCAGCAGGGCCTGCGAGAAGTCGGCGGTCTGGGTCCCCGCCCACCAGGGGACGAGGACGGCGTAGGCGACGAGGGCGGCCAGGGCGGTGGCGGGGAGGAGACGGAAGGGGAGGCGACGGCCGGGCCGAGGTGGTTTCGAGGACGGTGCGGTGGTCATGCCGCGCCCGGGGAGGGTGGTGGCGCCCGTGCTCGGTGACCTGGGAGTCTCGGCAGGGTTGTGCGCTCCCCCCGGGCCACCCGAGTTCCCCGGGGCGGCCTGGGCTGGTGTGGTCGGTTCGGGTACGGGCTCAGACATCGGCGCTCACCCTCGGGTCCAGGAACAGGTAGGCCGCGTCGGCGAGCAGGGAGCCGAGCAGCACCACGGCGGTGGTGGTCAGGGTCAGGGCGGCCAACAACGGGAAGTCGAGCGACACCGCCGAGGCCACCAGGGCGGCGGCGATCCCCGGCCAGGCGAAGATCTCCTCCACCAGCACCGCGCCCACCACGAGTTCCGGCAGCCGCGCCCCCACGATCGTCACGAGCGGGGCGAGCGAGACCGGCAGCACGTGGCCGGTGACCACACGGGCGGGGGACACCCCGCGCGCCCGGGCGGCCCGGACCGGCTCCGACTCCCGGGCGCGGGCCACCGCGGTGCGTACCGCCAGCAGCAGCCACGGAAGTTGGGTCAGGGCGAGGGTGCACGCGGGCAGCACCAGGTGGACGACGACCCCGCCGAACGTGGGTGCCTGCCCCGGGGCGGCCGCTCCCGCGACCGGTGCCCAGCGCAGGATCACGGCGAACACGGTCACCGAACCCAGGGCGAGGACGAACGGCGGCACGGCCTGCACCAGGACCCCGACGCGAGTGACGATCCGGTCGGCTCGCGACCCTGGGCGCAGACCGGCGACGGTGCCCCACACCAGGGCCGCCAGCACGGCCACGACCAGGGCGGTGCCGGAGAGCAGCAGGGTCCACGGGAGTCGTTCGGCGAACACCTCGGAAACCGGCATCGCGTACCCCCGGGACCAGCCCAGGTCACCGTGCAGGAGGTCTCCGGCCCAGGACCACCAGGCCCGCCACCAGGGCAGGTCGAACCCCAGTGCGGCCCCGAGGGACTCCCGCTGCTCGGTGGTGGTCCGCTGGTAGCCCGCGCCCAGGTAGGCGGCGAGCGGGTCGAAGGGGGAGCGCGCGGCGAGCAGGAACACCAGCGCGCTGAGTCCCACGAGCATCGGCAGGCCGACGGCGACGCGGCGCGCCACCAGCCCCGCCAGCTCGCGGCGGCGGTCCCGCCACCGGGTCCGGCGCGGCCGGCCCCGGCGGGCGGGGAACTCATCGACGCCACTCGGCGAGGTTCCACCACGGCCCCCAGGAGACCCCGTGGGCGTGGGGTTCGAGCACCAGCGGGCCGCGGTCCCAGTCGTCCTCGGCGGCGACGTACGTGTGATCGACGAACGCCATGAACACGTAGGTGGGGTTCTCGACGTAGGCCCGCTGGACCCTGCGGTAGGCCTCGACGCGTTCTTCGGGGTCGAGGGTGCGGCGGGCGGTCTCCAGGTCCTCGTCCATGCCGGGGATGGCGAAGTCGCCCGGGTTCTCGTAGGTGGGGGTGTCGGCGTCGCGGGTGTGCAGGGTGGCGTACACCTGGGTGTCCAGGTCGTAGGGCTTGTCGCCGCCGCCGAGCAGGATGCCCGCCTCGGTGCTGGCCGCGCCCATCTCGTCCCAGGAGGCGCCCCGGATGTCGACCTCGACGCCCAGGGGTTCCATCTCGGCGGCGAACGCGGTGGCCAGGTCGCGGCGCAGGTGGTCCGAGGCCAGGTAGTTCAGGGTGAACGCGGCGCGGTCGCCGTCGCGGACCCGGACGCCGTCCGGCCCCTCCTCCCATCCGGCCTCGTCCAGGAGGTCGGCGGCGGCCTCGGGGTCGTACTCGAAGACGGCCTCCGGGTCGTGCGCCTCACCGTAGACGTCGGGGACGGGGGTGTGGGCGGGGCGTCCGTGCCCGGCGAGCACGTTCTCCACGACGCCGTCGCGGTCCACCGCGAGGTTCATCGCCAGCCGTGCGTCGGGGTCGGCGGTGAAGGGGTTGTCGGCGGGCAGGGACAGGCCCCGCCACTCGGCGGTGCGGACGGGTACGACCTCGGAGCCGTCGAGGTCGGTGAAGGTCTCGGCGGTCACCGGGGGCAGCACCGTGCCGTCGATGTTGCCCGCCCTCATGCGCTGGGCCCGGGTGTTGTCGTCGGGCACGGAGAGGATGACCAGCTCGGTGACCTCGGGCGCGGTGCCGTGGTACTCGGGGTTGGCCTCGAACACGGCCTGGTCGGCGCTGAGGTCGGAGAGCACGTAGGGGCCGGTGCCGACCGGGGCGCGGTTGCGCTCGGAGTCCGCCGCCGGGCCCGGGGTGATCTCCTCGGAGGGGGTGATGCCGAGGGTCATCCGCGCGGGCATGGCGTAGTAGGGGTGGCTCAGTGTGAAGCGCACGTTGTGGTCGTCGACGGCGGTGACGGACTCGATCATCGAGTAGGAACCGGCGACCTCCGAGGCGGTGTCGGGGTCGAGCACGGCCGAGTAGGTGGCCACCACGTCCTCGGCGTCGAGGGCCGAGCCGTCGGAGAAGGTGACGTCGGTGCGCAGTTCCACGTCCCAGACGGTGTTGTCGTCGTTGGGTTCGGGGTCGGAGGCGGCGAGCGCGGGGACGAGTTCGGGGAGGGCGTCGTCTCCGGAGGAGTCGGGGCGCAGGAGGCCCTCGAAGATCGGGGAGACGCCGAGTTCGCCGTAGCCGTTGACCGGGTCGAACGCGCCGACGGGCTGGGCGTCGGCGAGGACCACGCGGGTCGGGGTCCCCGATGCGTCGGTGTCGGTGGAGCCGGAGCAGGCGGTCAGTAGGAGGACGGGGGCGAGTGCGGTCGCGAGGAGGGCGCGTGTGGGGACGGTTCCGTTCATGCAGTGCTTCCTTGTGGGAGTCGTGGTCATTCGATGGCGAAAAGTTGACCATCTGATCAGATGATAAGGTATCGACTCTCGTCGTCGGCCCCGCCCGTGACCAGGATCGGAGCCCCCGGGCCGCCGCCTCCACGCCCCACGGAACATCCGGAGACGACGGTCACCCTCCCGGGTCCGATCGGGGATAATGGAACCGATGACCTCCCACAGCGATCACCCATCCTCGGAGCCCCAGATCGACATCGGAGCCTGGGCGGATCGCTTCCGCCTGCTCGGAGACCCCACCCGCCTGCGCCTGCTGGCCGCCATGCACCACGCGGGCCCGGCGAAGGCCTCGGTGGGGGAGCTGGCCGCGACCGCCGGGATCACCGACGTCGCCGCCTCCCAGGCCCTGCGCACCCTCCGCCTCCAGGGCTGGGTCCAGGACGAACGCGACGGGCGCACGGTTCGCTACACACTCGTCGACACCACCGTGCACTCCCTGCTGCACCTGATGGGCGCCGAACACTGAGAACGCCGCCGGGGCGGGCGCGTCACTCGGACACGCCCGCCCCGACGGCGTCGGCCACCCCCGGAGCCCGCGGCGCCAGGGGCGGCCGTCAGTCGATCCGGAACAGTGTGGTGGTGCCCGAGACCTCGTTGGCCACGACCAGCACCGGCACGCCCGGAACCGGCGAGTCACCGGCGCTGATGAAGGTCAGACCCTCCGCACCCAGGTCACCGGCCGCACGACTGGACGGCTCGGCCCCGAAGTCGCGGTTGTTGAGGTACTGCGTGAACGTGACGGCGCGCGGGTCGGTGACGTCGTAGACCATCACCCCGCCCACGCGCTCCAGGCCCACGAACGCGTAGGTGCGCCCCTTCACCTTGCCCAGCGCCACCCCCTCGGGCTCGGGGCCCTTGTCGTCGCTGCGGCCGTCGAAGGTGCTCTCGCGGTGGTTGGAGTTGAAGAACTCCGGAGCGGCCTCGGCGGTGATGCGCTCGAAGTCGGAACCCGAGTCGAACAGCACCTCGCCGTCGGTGCCGAAGATCGAGAAGGAACGGCCGCCGAAGGAGTGGATCTCCTCGTAGCAGGACCCGTCCTCGCGCAGGCCGTCAGCGGTGCTGACCGAGAGCCGCCCCAGGTTGCGGTCGGCCGTCAGCTCCGCCACGGTCCCGATGCCCTGGTCGTTGTCGTCCAGGAACCGGCGGACGGCCGGTGCGTCCTCGCACAGCTCCAGGTTCTTCAGCCGGGTCTCCTCCGAGTACCCGTCCCAGTCGCGCGAGTCGCCCTCGTTGGCGGTGACCAGCAGGGTCTGCCCGCGCCAGCGGTAGCTGTCGAACCCGTCGGGCTGGTACATGCCGCTGACCGGCCAGTTGGCGATGGTGATCCCGCCGTCGCGGTCGGAGACGTCCAGTTCGTTCCCGGGCTCCAGGTGGTCCTTGGTGCCGAAGGGGACGATGTCGGTGATCTCCGCCCCGCGCAGGTCCAGCACCGCGAAGGCGTTGGCCTCCTGGAGCACCACGTGGGCGCTGTGGTTGGTGTCGGCCACGATGTACTCGGGCTCCAGGTTGCGCGCCACCCGGCCGGGGGTGCCGGGCTCGCCGGTGGACAGGTCCGGGCCGAACACGCGCACGTCCGGGTGGAGCTCGCGGTCCTCGTCCCAGGCGCGGAAGTCAGCGGTGCGCACGTCGTCCTGGGTGAGCCCGGCGGGCCTGCGGTTCACCGGGATCACGCTCACGGAACCCTCGGGGTCCACCGTGACGTCGTCGTCGGGCTCGCCCTCGTTGGCCACCAGCAGGGTGCGGCCCTCAGGGGTGAAGGTCAGCATGTCCGGCAGCGCACCGACCCGCAGGGCGTTCACCGACCTGCCGTCGGTGTCGAAGAGCACCACCCAGCCGTCGTCGGTGCGGTCGGCGGCCTCCACGGCCACGGCCACCACGTTCCCGTGGACCGCCACCGAGTTGGCGGCGCCGCCGCGCTCCACCACGGACCCGTCCGCCGCCGGGACCCCGGCGGTCTCCAGGTCGAAGAGCTTCACGGGCCGCTCGGGGTCGGAGACGTCCAGGACCTCGACCACGGCCGCGGCGGCGTTGACCACGAACAGGCGCTGGGTACGCGGGTCGTGGGCGACGATCTCCGCCCCCGAGGAGTCGAAGACGTCGGTGTGGTAGGTGCCCAACGCGGAGAGCCGGATGTCGCCGGTGGCCTCGGGCGCCCCGTACGAGGGGGTTTCGTCGGCCTGGACCGGCACGGCCATGGTGAGACCGAACGCGAGCAGGGCCGCGGCGGTGAGGGATCTGCGCATGGTGGTTCCCGAGGTTCGTGAGAGGGGGATGCGCACGAAGCCAACCACCCCGGGACGAGGGGGACCCGAACTCCCGGTGTCCTCCGGGTGAAGGGGTGGACCCGAAACCTCCCCGCCGCAGGTCAGACGGTGACCGGCCCCGGTGCGTACGGCGACGCGCGAGCCTTCGGGCGACGGGCACCACGGGGCGCGGACGCGGAGGCACCGACTCCGTCAGACGGAGCGCACCCGCTCAACGCCCCCTTCGCACGCGTTCAACGCCCCCGTCGCTACTCCCAGGTGAGACGGTGCGCGGTCCAGACCTCCAACGGCGAGCTCCCATGGTGGACCGCCAGCAGCGCGCGGCCCTCCTCGGACCTCGTGCCCACGACGGTCCCCGGGCCCACCCACCGGTTCCACGCCCGCTGGAAGGCGAGCGCGCCCCTCCTGTTCCGGGCCACGGCGGACGGCAGCGCGTGGAACACCGGCTCCGGGACGTCCTCCGGGCCGGTGGGCACGTACCGGGGCACCAGATAGCGCGGATCTCCCACCAGGGGACCGAGGACCTCGTCCAGGGAGTCGGCGAACAGCGCGGCCGCCCCCTGGTCATCGAGCGTGAACCGGTACACGCCGTCGCCGTCCACGTGCACCAGGACGCCGTCGGAGCCGGTGGCGGACAGGTCGGCGGCCCGCAGGGCGTCGGCCGCGTCGCCCCGATCAGGGAACTGCGGGCCGCCTGCACCGACCACGGCGCCCGGCTCCTGCTCGACACCAGCCAGTCCGCCGGATGGC